>DAOOVO010000008.1:0-69155 GCA_035370245.1 Pseudobacteroides sp. | reverse complement strand
CAAAGATCGATATTACCTGTTTTTAACAGGAGTTATTGCAGTGGAATCAATTTTATATTTACTAATTTATTTTTTATATCCTTATTTAGTTTATATTTATCATTTATTTAATATATTTACCATCTATTTAATATTGTTATCATTATATTTATCTTTTATTTAATGTATTTATACTGATACAGACATTTTTAACACTTCCGTAAGTCTCTCAAAATCTTTCCTCAGATACAAATAACCGAGTAACGTTTCAAAGCCTGTTGCGTATTTGTATTCTGTAACATCGGCATTTTTAGGAATAGTGCCGGATTTTGCGTTCCTGCCCCTTCTTACAATCTCCCGCTCATCTTCAGTTAAATTATCCATGATATTGTGGATGATATCAGACTGGGCTTTTGCCTTAACAAAAGCAACCGATTGTTTGTGAAGCTTGTATACAGGTGCATTTCCCTTTGAAACCAATAGAGTACGTATAAAAACCTCATAGACAGAATCACCTATATAGGCCAGCACCAGGGGGGAGTATTGACTTACATCCTTATGACTTACATTATTGTCCTTTAATATATTTTCAATAAATTCTATAAGCATCTGTATTATCTTACCTTACTTTACAAAATAATTAATATGTTGTATAACCTTTACTATATTTAATTATTTGCATTATACCATATAAATAATACACATTGCCACTGCAAATGCTTTAATTCTTTAATTTAAATTAAAAAATTAAAATAATTTCTAAATGTACAAAATAAAAATATACAAAATATAAAAATATACTAAATAATAAATTTTACATTTGAAATAATTTTATATAGCAGATATGAATAAATCACGAAGTGGATTTCCTCTGATCAAAGAAATTTTCTAAAACTTAACCGTCTAGAATAATTTTAACATATTTCAATCAACATGTAAACAAACGTAAAGCAATAAAAAACAATAAAAAATAATAAAAAAACAAAAAATTAATCATTCCAATTTATTTTTTCTAGAAGTATTGTAAAGAAATAAATTAGAAATTTGTGAAAAGTGAATAAAAAACTTTTCTATATAATAACTTTTTATAAACAAATTGTACATTGACTAGATATTAATATAAATTTATAATAATAGTGTACACTTATACTTTTACCTCCTATTTTTGATATAAATAATAGAGGAATCTGCGGCAAGATTGAGTTGCCGCAGTTTTTTGTTTTTATAGGGGTATTAACATTTTTAATATGGTAATTGCCTATTATATGCGTTTCCACTTAACTCCCTGAGGTGTATCCTCAAGTGCAATTCCCATTTCCTTTAACTTATCCCTTATTTCATCGGCAAGCTTCCAGTTTTTATCCTTTCTGGCCTGTTGTCTTTTATTTATAAGTTCTTCAATTTCACTATCGAGCATCTTGTTGTTCTCTTTTTGCAAAAGGCCAAGCACTCCTCCCAATTCCTTTAACATGTTTTTAGAATATACAAGACCGCTATAGGAAACATCCTTATGGGAGTTTGCGTAAGAGTTTATTTCTCTTACCATATCAAACAAAGCAGCCAATGCATCTGCAGTATTGAGGTCATCATCCATAGCTTCGATAAACTTATCTTTAAAACTTAAAAGACTCCTCTTGTATTCTTCATCAATCTCACCTTGATTTGATGCATCCTTATTCTCAATAAGATAGTTTAAGTTGTCAAGGCATGTGTACAGCCTTTCAAGTCCCGACTTTGCCTGCTCAAGCAGATCGTCGCTGAAATTTATTGGACTTCTGTAATGAGCGGATAACATAAAAAACCTTATTACCTCATAATCAAATATCTTACTTATATCCCTCACAGTAAAAAAGTTATTTTTCGATTTTGACATCTTCTCATTATTTACATTAATAAATCCATTATGCATCCAATATCGTGCAAAGGGCTTTCCTGTAGCTGCTTCGCTTTGTGCAATTTCATTTTCATGGTGCGGAAATGTAAGATCCTGTCCCCCGCTGTGAATATCAATGGTCTCACCTAAATATCTCATAGACATTGCAGAGCATTCAATATGCCATCCGGGCCGTCCCAACCCCCACGGGCTTTCCCATGCAGGCTCATTGGGCTTTTGTGCCTTCCAGAGTGCAAAATCCATTGGATCACGTTTTCTCTCATCAACGCTTATCCTTGCACCGGCATCAAGGTCATCCAGACTGTGCTGGGATAACTTTCCATATTCTTTATAGCTTTTAGTGTTAAAATAGACATCTCCGTCCACATTATATGCAAAACCCTTTTGCTCCAGTTTTTTTATAAGATCAATAATAGCATCAATATTTTCAGTAGCCCTGGGATGAAATGTAGCTTCAGCAATTCCAAGGCCTTTTGCATCCACAAAGTATTCTGCTATAAACCTGTCTGCCAATTCCTTCACAGTAATTCCCTCTTCATTGGCCCTATTTATCATTTTATCATCGATATCTGTGAAATTTTGGACAAATATTACATCGTAGCCTTTAAATGTCAGATACCTTCTCAGAGTATCGAAAACAATGAAAGGCCTGGCATTCCCAATGTGAAAATAGTTATAAACCGTTGGTCCGCACGAGTATATTTTTACCTTGTTGGGCTCTAACGGTTTAAATTCTTCTTTTTTTCTTGTCATGGTGTTGTAAATCTTCATTGGTTGAATCTCCCTTCATAATATGAAACTAATGAAATTAATATTTTATCAATTATACATTATCTATTCCGTATCAAATCTTTCAAACTGCTCATATGTCATCTTTTTAAGCTCTTTATTAAAATTAATATTATCCTTCTCTTCATGAAGCTTTTCAAGGCACTCTATTCTTGCCCTCATCCTGCAAAGCTCCTGGGCAATTGGGTCGCCAATGTGGATATGGTCCAGTTCAAAAGATGGGACAATTTTTTCATTCCCTCTTTTTACAGGCCTTCCAGGCACTCCCACAACAGTTGTATTGGACTCAACTTCCCTCAGAACTACAGCATTAGCACCAATCCTTGAATTGTCGCCTACCTTAAACGGTCCTAATATTTTAGCACCCGCACTTATAAGTACATTATTTCCTATGGTAGGGTGACGCTTACCCTTATCTTTTCCTGTTCCTCCAAGGGTAACTCCATGATATATCGTACAGTTATCACCGATTTCAGCCGTCTCACCTATAACAATCCCCATGCCGTGATCAATAAACAGCCCTCTTCCGATTTTAGCACCCGGGTGTATTTCTATCCCGGTAAAAAATCTGGAAATCTGTGAGATTAATCGAGCAATAAAAAACAATTTTTTATTATAAAACCAGTGTGCTATTCTGTGACTAAATATGGCATGAAAACCCGGATAAAGCAAAATTACCTCCAGTACGCTTTTCGCTGCCGGATCTCTTTGTGCAATGCTTTTTGCATCACTAATTAACCCCTTAAACATGATCAATACCTCTCTCTTATTGTTGCCGTACATATTTCTCTAGACATTAAAAACGCCTCTATATATTATACGTATATAGAGGCGAATCAAGTCGCGGTTCCACTCTAATTCGGGAATAAACCCATCTCAAAAGCATAACGGTGCTTCTCCGTGAAAGCCTAATCTATTCAGCCTCAAATTCATGGGTGCACTTCACATTAAAATTAACTAAAACTGTTCCAGCCTAACCTTCATATTACAATGCAATTTTTCGCATTGATGTATGACAGGTTATCAGTTTCTCTCTGAAGCAATTTTAAAGCTACTCTCCCAATCATCACTTTTAAAATATTCTCTTTATAATTATTAATTAATACTCTATTTATTTTATCAAATTAATGCAGTTTTTGCAAAAATGATTTTACTCCTCATCTTAAACATTATAAACATTATATATAAAATTATAGTTTTATACAATTATATTGCATATCTTTCATGTTGAATAATTTTTCAAGTAATTGTTAACACTATTTATGAATCTAAATATGAAAGGATGTTGTATAATGGCTAATCAATACGCAAAAACAGGCGAAGCAGGAATTATGCATCTGGTATTAAGATTAGTATCAAGTATTATAATTCTCGGAATCACTGCTTTCCTGACTCCTGGATTTGCGATAAATGGATTGTGGCCACTTATATTAGGAGCTGTTGTTTTATCAGTTCTTGATTTTTTGGCCCTACGTTTTTTAAATTTAAATGCATCCCCATTTGGAAGAGGAATATCAGGATTTATACTAGCTGCAGTAATAATATATGTAACTCAATTTTTCGTACCGGGTTATAGTGTTTCACCCTTTAGTGCTATAGTCGGTGCTTTGGTTTATGGTATTGTTGATGCTGTTATTCCTGGAGAAGGTATGTAATTTTTGTTAATTGTGTAAGGGATGAATAAAGAATTACTTGCCCTGTTTTCCATCTTTCGTGTCTGCTTGCTCATGGGGAAAGTAATTCTTTCACAATTACGGCTGGAGTATAATCATACGACAAATATTTGCCGAAAAATATTTAAGAGATTACTTTTTATAATAATTGCAGTATTTTTATGTCGTATTGTGTCGATATATTTACATTATAGGAATGTATTGACATTTTGTGCAATATTATATATAATGTTAATTAGTACAGTTGCATAGTTTTTTATATTTCCATCCATAAATGCTGTCTTTTTTCATAAGTAATTCCAGTGAAAGTCAAATATTATGACATCACATTATATGTTTTAGCTATATTAAAAGTGCAAAGGATTAATCACTTTTAATATAATGTACAAGCTGTTTTATTGCTTTTACGGCTTCGCTCTAATTATTTGAATATGATAATAGGCTTTGATTGCTGCTGAAAAAAATTACCGGACAAGGATGTGGGAATTTTGAAAAGAGTAAATGCATTGGAAAACAAGATAAGGAAAAAGCAGGAAAAAGTAAACAGATATATTAGTCTCAATGGTATAGGTAACTCGGAAGAACTTTTGGAAATGAGCAGAGAGTTAGATGTTTTGATATTAAACTGGTTGAAAAAAAAGAGAATATCGAATAAAATATAACCATATCATTAATTAAACAAGCAAACTGAAAAGAGGCTATATACAAATGAAAAATTTACATACAATACTTACGATTCTCATAATTCTTTTATTCGGTACAGCTTTATCATCTGCCGGCTCAATAAATGTTTTCTACTCAATTGACAGTTCTACAGAATTCGATAATGTTAAAGAAGTCTTTTCAAATAATCAAAACAATATGTACTTTCAATGGGCAAGACTTGCCAGAAATAACCAAGACATAATTCAATTCACCACAAAGTATTCATTTGGTATAAGTAAATTCGATAATAGATCTGAATACGGGATTCCTTACAAAACAGGAGATGGAATTCGGGAAGAATACAGTATTGCTTCCGGAGATACTCTATCTTCCATCGCTTCTAGGTATGAAGTTCCTTACAAAATTCTTGGTGAGTTCAACAACATAAGCGATTATAACTCTATTAAAATTGGTAAAACAATTAAAATTCCCAATATTGTTCCCGATTTAAGCAGGAAGGATGAATACAAGAAAATCAATAAAAACGGAGATGCTTATCTATCGGTTTTTTTTGATGCTGCCGATTACAGTGATAAGAAGAATAGTGCTATAGAATTTCTAAATATGAGAGAAAGCGACTGGAAGAAATATATAATTGATCCAATCCGTGAAACATTGGACACATTGGGCTTTGACGGTGTTGTGCTGGATTTTGAAGGCTTCAGGGACACTATAGAAAACAGCCGCTACAGTGTTGACAAGAGAACAGGATTAAAAGAAAAATACACAAAATTCCTTACCAATTTAAAAAACAACCTCGGAAATAAGAAATTATTGGTAGTAATACATCCTACCAATGTTCCAGGCTACTTTGACGGATATGACATTCCTAAAATAAGCAAAATATCCGATAGTATCATTTTAATGGCCTATGACTTTCAAAGCTTCGAACGTTACTCAGCCTCAAATGATACACCCGATGAACTTATAGGAAAAATTAAAAATATAGAGCCGTCAACATGGGGCCAGCCTTATACACAGCCATATGATAAAGTGGAAGGTGCAGTGAATGAGGCAATTTCAAAAGGTGCTGCAGCTGAGAAAATGCTGCTGGGAATTAACATTGTTCCTGTAAAATGGGTTCGATATTCTATAAGCATAAGAAATAAGACTTATTACTACTATACATATAACAGAACATCCCTTGAAGAGGTGGAAAAATACACTTCAATTGCGGAAGTCACCAACGGTCATCTTATTACAAAAAAACATATACCTGCCAACAAACTTTCAGAAGAAGAAAAGGCTAAGTTAAAAATTGACGGCTCACAAATCGATTCAGTGGAATATCATTATGAATCACCCCAATCAATAGAACAAAAGTATGAAAGAATTGTGAAGCTTAAGAATCTGCAGGGTCTTACTGTATGGAGACTTGGAACAGGAAGCCCCAGAATCTGGGACAGCTTGTTTTCCATATATGAATCTAAATCCTCAAACGGTACTAAGATAGTACTCAAAATAGGAAGTCCAATGATGAATGTCAATGGTACAGATTCAGAAATTGATCCCGGACGTGGCACAGTACCGATAATAAGCAATTCACGTACATTGGTGCCTATAAGATCAATTATTGAAGTATTGGGAGGAAAAGTCCAATGGGATGCAGAAAAAGCAGTTACAACCCTTTCTTACGGTAATACAAACATTTCTTTAACTGTTTCAAGCAATGTAATGATTGTAAACGGTGTTTCAAAACAATCGGATACTGCACCCCAAATAGTGAACGGCAGAACTTATATGCCTTTAAGATTTCTTCTTGAAAATCTGGGCCTTAATGTGGAATGGAACCCACAAGCACAGACCGTAACTATTACTCCTTAGAAGTTACTATTTAGAGCTTATAGGTTCCTTGACAATGATGTTTTATGCCATTTCTATAGTTTCTTAATGATTGACTCTGCAATCTTTATGAGCTCGTCCGCTCTAAGCCCAGAATAATCATCTATTCTGTAGTGGATATCACCGTCTTGCCATTCCAATATTCTTTCTGTTACTTTTTTGGTTTCATTTTGTGATTCATTATTCAGTGTAACATCATTTTCATACAAAGTTGCTGTTTTATCCAATATATTAATGAGTTTTCCCTGGTTACCATATATATTTATGAATTGACCATTAGATACGGTAAAAAGGCATAAACCGTCAAATTCATTTTTTGCATCATTTAGTTTAATCTTTACATTTCTTGCTTTTGCATTTATTGCCATATCATTCATAATTTCCTTGGCCAAATCAGAATCGGTTGTATCTACAATATAATCAGAACCATCTTCATTTAAGCTTACCCAGCTATAGTTATAGTCCAGGACAGATACCTTGTCAGGCAGATTTAAAGACTCAGGCAGATAATCAGGCAGTTTGACCTTGAACCCGGCTACAGCTTCAACTTCTTTTATATCCACATCAGGGATATCATCGTTTTCGTATGCCCTCTCTTCCGTTGAAACATGAATCGTTTCATCTCCGGCAGTAATGATCTTTTCACTTGATTTAATATGAGAACCGTCTCCCGATAAAGTAATTTCAATTGTATTAATAATTTGATTTATTTGCTTTTGAGCCCAAGCCTTAACCTGGGGATTAAAGTTATAAACGGCTGCCATGCTAAAAATCAATAGAAGCATAGCTGCAGCAGCTTGTTTCCGTGAAAACAGTCCAACTGTGGCAGTTCTATTCATAAACCTTTGTACCGAGCTTTTAGACATATCATAATTAATTGCTGCCTTAACCCTTTCCGGCATATTATCCGATACATCAATTTCGTGTGATTTATTATCCAGTGATTTTTTAATCAATAAATCAAATTGTATTTGATCTTTCATCTGTCCCAACTCCTTTTCCAATAATAATTTTTTTACTCTCATGCTTATGGCTTTTCATTAAAAACTCTTCAAGCTTTTTCCTAGCCTTATGTAGTCTTGACTTGACCGTGTTCTCATTACAACCTAGAATCATAGAAATTTCGTTGATTTGAAAGCTGTTATAATAATAGAGAACAATAACGGTTTTAAGCTTAGGACTAAGCTTTTCAATGGCTTTGGAAACTTCCGCATTTCTTAATTTGGTCTCCACTATGTCCCATGTTTTATTCTCATCGGATGAACCCAAAATGCCTTCCATCTGAGACGAATCAACCGATACTTGATTCTTATGCTTTGATGCCATTTTCCAGCTCACTCTCACAAGGATTTTATAAAACCAGCTGTTAAAAAACTCATTATCCTTGAGTTTTTTTAACGAATAAAAGCACTGTATGAATGCCTCCTGAGCTATATCCTCTGCTATATCGCTTCGTCCTGTGACTAAAAAAGCTGTCCTTACGGCCATATCATTATACTTTTCAACAAGACTTCCAAATGCCTCAATATCTCCTTCCTTGCATCGGTTTATTAAATTATGGTCAATCAATTTATCAACTCCTTCAGGCCTGTGTTTTGTGGTTATTCCACTGGATTAATCCGGATTAATCTATCAAATAAAAAAAATAGGCTTTATACTTATTAGTGCCACCGCACTAAAAAAAAGTTTCCTATTTTAGATAATTATAATTCATATTTCATTTTTATTGGATATAAATTTAATTCTTTATTAGTTACCATGTCTTTTGCATGCATCTGCAAGACAATTTGCAGCAACCATACCACTGTGTAAGGCTCCCTGCATCCATCTATGTACAGCCGATATATGTTCTCCTGCAAAAAACACTCTTTCATTATACTCGGGCATTGCCATACCGTATGAGAACAATTCCTTTTGCCCCAGTGCAAAAAAGCACAATGATCCTCTGAATGTAGGCTGCCGGTCCCAGTTAACAGTCTTGCATTCCTGTACAATGCTGTTGAGGTAACCGTTTGGCAGACCATGAACAATTTCAAGCTGTCTTTTTATTTGTTCCTCCAGCATCTCCTGCGGCAAATTTGCAAAACGGGTGGCATCCATGCCAATACTATATGAGCCTGTTATTACACCGGGTTGATTATATGGAAGTTTCCCTGCACAACATGAAGTACCAATATACTTCAAATGATCCGACGGATACCATATACTGGTCGTAGGCAGGTCGGTATAGGAGCCGCCTCCAACTATTCCGGCCCGTTCCCAAAATCGTTCCTTACATAACAATACTGTTTTTTGTGCCGTAATGTAATTTACTTCTTTGATTGCCCGCATTTTAATACCGCTGAATAAAGGATCTATATGTACATTCCTTAGGGACGAGAAGGGTATTGCACAAACAATGTAGTCAAATGCTTCATTTACCCTTACCCCTGTCTTTGTTATCTCATAGCTAAGCCTTATTTTATTGGAAGACCTGTCAAAATTTATACCATCTACCCAACATCCCTGTTTAAATGTAAAATTACCGAGACAATTTGCATTTACTTTACTGTATCTACTTAAAATATCCACATTTGTAAGCGACCTCCAAAAAGCATCTACAAGCCTTGCCATGCCTCCGGGTATTTCATATAAATATGACAGATCTGCAGGATATCCTTCTTGTATGAAGTCAATATAACTGTTATATAGGTTTCCGCTCAAAAGAGTCGAAAGATTTGATAAAATGCTGACGGCACCCTGGCTTAATCCCATTGACGTCATCATTTTCAAGTTATCCACATTACTAAATAATAATGTTTTTTCATTATAAGATGCTTTAACCTGAAGTATCTCTGCCCTTACTTCAGGCGGAGCCATAAAAAGCGGGCTTTCTGTTCCCGTATAATAAAGCCTCTGCCAACTTGTTGTTCGTTCCCATGGATACAATTCATATTTAGGGTATATGTACTTCATCACCCCAACTCCGCCAGAATCATTCCTCACTCTGCAATTCCTCATATATATAAAAGCATTGTTATCCACCTGTAAAAATGTCCTTGTGGGAAGCCCGAATAAATTTATATAATGCCACACTGTCTCATGAGAAACAGGAATTCTCATAGGTCCAAATTCACCGTACAAATTATTGCTTTTATCAAAGTATATTGTATATACCCTTCCGCCTATTCTATCATCCAATGCTTCATAAAGTGTTATATCGAAGCCAAGTTTTAAAAGTTCAAAGGCAGATGAAAGACCGGCCAAACCTCCGCCTATTATCCCCACTTTAATTCCTTTGAATTGGCCCGGTTTTGCATAATTAGTTATGTCAGGAGGCGGCTGCATGAGTTTCATAATATAATTTAAATCCTCAGGTCGTCCTTTTTCTTTGAGAGCATGATAAGTTAGAAAATATCTTTCGGAATCACTTGGATTATCCGGTTGAACAGGATAGAATGAATATTGGCTATTTAAGCTCATTTTAGACCTCCATGCTTAATCTATTTTTTTATTTTTTCGTTATGCCATATTCAGGTTTTAAAACTATAATTTTCTAATTACTAGATAAAATTGTTCAATACTTAAAAATTTTGGCATTAAATTTTACCCCCCACTTATCCACAGGTAAAACAAGCCTATTTAAGTTATTCACAGATTTATTCACATTATCCACAGCTTTTTCACACAAAAAACAAATGTTTTGTGGGATAAAGTGCGATTCCCTCACCATTTATTGGCAAACCTATAACCCCTCTGGGGTGGGAACTATAGCCCTATTATGAAAATGTCAATAGTCATTTGCAGCTTGGATTTAATTACCATGGTGAAAATGTGGATAACTTTCTTAACATGAACAAAATTCATGGTAATTTTTTGAAAAACAAAAAGTATAAAGTGACTTAAAATTAATTTTTAGTGTTTAATTCTTTAGTAGAAGGATTTAATTAAGTATATGTAGAATACTATTGTATGGCATTAATTTAGCCAATACGATTATTTCTAAAAAATAATAAGTATTTACATCAAAGGGGGAGTCGAAAAATTCATTTAATCTTATAGCTTTCAAGCTATCAAAAATTTGGACATATCTTCTGTTTAAAATCAGCGAAAATTGGTAATCTATATAATATTATACGAAGCATTTATTGTAGATATGTCATAAAACCCACTAAGAAAGTATGAAAGGGGCTGCATGTTTATGAAATTTATCATTAGTGGAAAAAATATTGAAGTTACTCCTGCACTAAAGGAAATGGTGATTAAAAAAATCGGAAGGCTTGAAAAGTTCTTCCATCCCAATACAGAAGTTAAAGCTACAATGAGTGTGGAAAAAATGAGACATATCCTTGAAGTTACCATATCGTCCAATGGCCTTATTTTAAGGGCTGAGGAATCAACCGGCGATATGTATACTTCTATAGATAAAGTTGTGGATGTAATTGAAAGACAAATAATTAAAAATAAAACTAGGCTTGAAAAGAAGCTCAAAGCTGAAGCCATAAAAGCTGAAGATGTTTCATCCTTTTCTGATATTGACGAAGAGAATGATTTTAGAGTAGTACGCTCAAAGAAATTTGCAATAAAGCCTATGACAGTTGAAGAAGCAATACTGCAAATGAATCTTTTAGGTCATCAGTTTTTTATGTTTTCAAACTCAGAAACAAATCAGGTTAATTTGGTTTATAAAAGAAAAGATGGAGATTATGGCTTAATTGAACCCGAGTCTTAATCTATATATTATTATTTAATTTTATCAGGGTAACTATTTAATAATACTTAAAATTGTGAATAATCAATGATTTAAAAGCAAAAAAGCTGCGTATTGACTATGCAGCTTTTTTGCTTTAAGAAGAATAAAAACTATGTTATACTAAATAAGTTATCCATTTTGATAAATCCAATTATTGCGAAGGTGATTAATTAATGATATCCGGTGAGAATAACATAAAGGAATTTGCAGAATTAAGGGACAAGCTAATTGAGTCCCAGTATATTAATTTGAACGATAAACAGAGAGAAGCAGTTTTTACAATAAACGGTCCGGTTCTAATTTTAGCCGGTGCCGGTTCAGGAAAGACAACTGTTCTTGTCAATAGAATTGCACATATGATAAGGTTTGGAGATTCATATAAAAGTGATCGCATACCTGCATATGCAGTAGATGATGACATTGACATGCTTCGAAGCATTGTAAATACCCTGCCTCCCAACCAAAAAGCCGAACTATCCGAGGATACCGTCAGAGTTTTAAGGGGACGAACAGTGCATCCTGCAAGCATATTGGCTATTACATTTACCAATAAGGCTGCCAGGGAAATGAGGGAAAGAATTGAAAGGCTCATGGGTTCCATGGCTGAAGGCATGTGGATAGGAACATTTCATTCTACATGTATCAGAATACTTAGAAGATATATAAATAAGCTGGGATATGACAACAGCTTTGTAGTTTATGATACCGATGATCAATTAACTGTTATAAAGGACTGCCTTAAGGAACTGAACCTCAACGACAAGAACTTTCCTCCAAAGGCAATGCTTGATGCCATTGGAAGGGCAAAGGACGAGCTAATTGACAGCAGAACCTACAGCAAGATGTATCAGTCTGACTTTAGAATGAGTAAAGTAGCTTCAATCTATGAGCTTTATCAGAAAAAGCTTTTTCAAAACAATGCTCTTGACTTTGATGACATAATAATTACTACAATCAAGCTTTTTGTAGAGCATGAAGATGTTCTGGATTATTACCAGAAAAAATTCAGATATATCCTGGTAGATGAGTATCAGGATACAAATACTGCACAATACACATTAATAAGCCTTTTGGCACAAGAAAACAGGAATCTATGCGTAGTAGGAGATGATGATCAGTCAATTTACGGCTGGAGAGGTGCTAACATCAGAAATATACTTGACTTTGAAAAGGAGTTTAAAGACTGCAAAACCATAAAACTCGAGCAAAACTACAGATCAACCCAGTTAATACTTGATGCGGCAAATAATGTAATAAAAAACAATACAGGCAGAAAGAACAAAAGCCTTTGGACCGAAAAAAAACAAGGGCCTAAAATTCAATATTATCAAGGCTCAAACGAGTATCAGGAGGCTGCTTTTGTAGCTTCTGAAATTAAAAGGCTTACAACATTTGAAAATGTTAATTATAGAGATTTTGCAATACTTTACAGAGTAAATGCCCAATCGCGTATCTTAGAAGAAATGCTCATGCGTGAATCCATACCCTATAAGATCTTTGGGGGCTTGAGGTTCTATGACAGAAAAGAAATAAAGGATATACTTGCATACTTAAGGGTCATTCAAAATCCTTCGGACAACATAAGTCTTAAAAGAATTATAAATGTGCCTAAAAGAGGTATAGGAAATACCACTGTAGACAGAGCGGAAGAGCTCTCAATTCAGAGAAACTGCAGTATTTTCAGCCTGATTGATTCTGCTTCAAGCATTCCCGAACTTCAAAGAGCCGCTGCCAAGCTGGAAGGTTTTGTTAGCCTTATTAACCAATTTAGGGCATTAAAGGACGAATTAACTGTTTCAAAGCTCATAGAAGAAGTCATAAAGCAGTCGGGTATTATGGATGAATTGAAAGCTGAAAATACAGTGGAAGCCCAGACAAGAATGGAAAACATACAGGAGCTCATATCGGGTGCTATTGAATTTGAACAAAGAGAAGAGGACAAGAGCCTTGAATCCTATCTCTCTGCTATTTCTCTAGTTGCCGATATAGACAAGCTTGAAGAGGAGCAAAACAATGTTGTACTTATGACTCTTCACAGTGCAAAGGGCCTTGAGTTCCCTGCTGTTTTTCTTGTAGGAATGGAAGAGGGTATATTCCCCGGCTATCGTGCCATTACAAATGAAACCGAGTTAGAAGAAGAACGAAGGCTTTGCTATGTGGGAATAACCAGGTCTAAAAAGTGGCTTTATATGACAAGCACCTTCAGCCGTACATTGTTCGGAAATACAACTTATAACAAAGCATCCAGATTTTTGAACGAAATTCCTTCAGAGCTTATAGAAGTATATGGAAGGCCATCATTCAAATCGGATTCCAGCTTGAAAACCGGTATTTCAGACAATAAGGGTAATTCGGCTTTTCCAAGGCAAATCAATAATATTCAAAAGGATTCTACTGCCTCCAATTCGGTATTCAATATTGGAGACAAGGTTGAACATAAAAAGTTCGGCATAGGTATCATAACCAGAGTAGAAAAGGAAAAAGACGATTTCAAGCTTGAAATACACTTTAAAGGTGTCGGTATGAAAAGGCTTATGGCTGCATTTGCCAATCTCACAAAAATAAGCTGATGCTTAATTAAAAAGTGACTTTGTCTCTTGTGCAAAGTCACTTTTTAATAATCATAGAAACTTTATAATTATAGAATATTTATAATCATAAAACTTTTACTGATTTGTACTGCCTAAAAGCTTTCTAAGCTCCTCAATTCGCCTGTCTGCCTCCTCTTTATATATGGCTCCTGTTTGACCTGATGCTGTAAACTCATTTATGGCCTGATCATATCTCTTCATATCGGTATATATAAGTCCAAGCATAAAGTGTCCTGAAGAGACATCTATCGATGATATTTTGTTTGCATAATCGATAGCTGTACCAAAATTACCTTGATAGCTTTCACATATGGCCATTTCCCAATATACGCTAATCTTTGATTCATCATCAATTTTCATTGCAAGAATTTCATTGCCGACCTTTTTAGCTTCTTCCAACTTGTTTTGATCAATAAGCCCTTCCATTTCTGTCAACTTCTCATCAATCAACTCTTTATTCACAGCTTTGTTTTGAAGGCTTAAAACACCTGCAACTATTATGCCTGCAACAATAATTACAAATAAGACACTGATTACAACTGCTGCCACTGGCGGTCTTTTTGCACCGGACCCATTGGTTTTTGACTTTTTTACACTTTTAACTTTTACCATATCCTACCTCTTTCATCATGTTTGTACATCAATAAAGGCATTTATATTAAATACATTATTGAGGTATTTTTTATGTGATACTATCATATATATCCAATATTTCATTTGGATTATTTGCAATAAAATCCGGATTATTAAGCTTTAATACATCCGCTATATCATATCCCCAGGTCACAGCTATTATTTTAACGGAACACTTTTTGCACGCTTCAATATCTCTGACCTCATCACCAACATATAATGTCTCACTCTTATCCATTCCGGACTTACTTATGTACCTTGATATGGAAACGTCCTTGCCAAAAAGGCCTTTTGAAGAGTGGATATCATCAAAAACATCTATGCCCGAATTTTGAAAGTATTCTCTTATATTGCTTTCGGAGTTGGAAGAAATCACACTAAGACAAACATTTCTCTCCTTCAGCTTGTAAAGTACTTCCTTCATACCTTCAATCAATTCAATGCTATTCAAATGGCTCTTATAGCTTTTAAGCACCCCGGTTATAAGTGCCTGTATTTTATAAAAGGGTATGCCCAAATATTTTATCTTATCTTTATATGAAAGCCTGCTTAAATGCTCCAGATCATGCTCAGTTATGGGTTTAAACTTGTTTTTTTTCGCAATTTCATTGTACAAATTCATATTAACATGCTTGCTGTCTACTATTGTACCGTCAAAATCAAAAATAATATTCTTTATCATAGCTGCCTCTGCCCATTAACCTAGACCATCAATATAAAATCAACATACCAATATTATATAATATGTTTCTATAATAAAGCAAACACTATCTTGGGAATGCCAAGATAGTGTTTGCTTTTTCCTCTATACTGCTGTATATTTCTAAACCGATGGTTTAAATTCATAGCTCATTTCTTTGCCGTTTACAGTTATTAATAGGTATTTTGCTTTAGATGCCGCATTGGATGAGTTTAATCCTGCTATGTCATATCCTACTGTGGAGAAATACTTAACTCCATTTTCCGTTACAGTTGAATTTGTGACGTTTTTATATACCACCCAAACATTTTTGCCTTTAGTTTTACTGTATTCTGAAAGAATATCCCTAAACAGATTGCCTTCCATTTTGTCTGTAAAATTCTTCGGTGAATCGGACATGAAAATAAGTACATTATCACCTTTAAAAGAATTTAATTTATCCAAAAACCATTTCCATTGATTCTCATCGCTCAATCTTAGACTTTTTTTCGATGTATCCAATTGAATAATCCTTACGCCCTTGTAGTCCGTTGCCTTATATTTCTTGCTTGTTGACAATGTTTGCACCTTTATATTTCCGGTCATTTTATGAGTTCCATTACCGACTATAGCAGCCATCTCAGACATATCCTTGCTTATTGCCTGAGTAAATCTTTGAGTAATAAGCTTTTGGAGAATAGTCTTAGGCTCTGCCGATTGTCCAAATACACTTATTCGGAATGATTGCGATGACTTGCTAAATGCAACTGTCTTATTTGCAGGATCCTTAAACTCAGTATTTGGGGGAACCTTTACATTTTCAAGGGACGGATAGGAGGATACCGAAGTAGAAAGATTGTCAAAATATATAACCCCCTTATCGGAAACAGGATTTACCTGTGCAATGTATATCCTTGATACACGTGCAGGCAGCTTTATATTTGCAAGAGATACATCAAGATATTTCCAGCCATCCCAGTTCATTTCCTTTGTAAACTCAACTATTTGTTTGCTTCCCGCGGAGTCATACAACTCTGCCCTAAGCCAGTTTGATGATGTATGGTCGTTATAAACCCAAATACCCAGCCTTTCAGCACCTTGAGCTATAGTTACCTCCTTGTCCGCATAGGATATATATGCCGCTCTTGTACCCTCTAAAGTGGTGGAAAAATTATAAGTAAGTCTGCCTGAATAATATCCTGACTTTTTAACTTCCCTGGATATCTCGTAAGAACCCGGTAATTTGTCCGGACTTGACATGTATGTGCCGTTAAACTCCTCAAAGCCATCAATAACAGTAAATTTATTGGAAGCCACCGCTACAGCACAGTAAGCATGCACATTACCAATAGACGCATCTACATATCCTGTTCCCGAGTTGGAAGCTTTAAAAACTCCGTCAACAAAGCTTCCTATTCCTCCATTTACAGACCATTTGACATCCGCCGGGTTAATTGTTGTTGTGTATCCGTTTTTATCGGTACCTGTGATAGTGAATGTTTTGGTGCCGTTGAGCGGTACTTTTACAGAATCTGCATTTAAACTGAGTGAAAGAGGGCTTTCCAAAACCTGAACTTCAATGGTGGAGCTTATATTTCCGATAGTTGCTTTAATAACAGCCTTTCCTGTTGACTTAGGATAAAATGTGTTTCCGACAAATTCTCCCTTTACTCCCGTAACACTGAATGTAACCTTACTTTTATCCACATCAATAGGATTTAAGTATCTATCATATCCCATTATATCAATTTTTCTTGATGTATTTACGAAAACATTTCCATCTGCTGCATCAAGTATAATTCCATCAAGTTCGGACGGCGGAGCAACAGAAAACACTCCCAATCCTGCAGCTACGGACCTTTGAGCACCATCTGAAGGACTGTTTATTAAAGACAGATTTTTATCTCCCTGGTGACGTGCTACCATTGTGGTAGAACCGCCACCGTCAAAGTTCAGTGCATTGTATGCACCAAGCTCAATCATGAGTTTTGCCAATTCACTCTGTTCCATTCCAACTGCATGACTCTGTCTACCGTCTAATGCAACCATTATAAGTTGCTTTCCGTCTTTTGTGCAACCTACGGCAGTTCTTGGGTTCTTACCGGCTGCATTCTGTGAAAACTTAGCAGGAATCTTTCCATCTTTTACAAGGATAGCACTACCTGTCATTGCAACAGATATTGAACTCCAATCGGGTGTTGTATTAATTGATAGCTTTACTTCATCACCCAATTTAAAATTATTGGTTATTAGATTTGCACTACCTGATGTTACTATAACAAATCCGTTTTGAGGTATCTCAACAGCAGGCTGTGATGATCTGATCTCAATAATTTTTCCATCATCAACAACAACTTCAAGCATCTTAGGGTACTTTTGGGATGAGCCTATAGACATTTTACCCCATCTTCTGTCTAACACAATTATATCCTTATGGTCTACTCTGCTTGGCTTGTTAAATTGTGCCACATCAATCTGCTTTCCGTTTGGTGCCACAAGCTTTATATTTGTCTTCCAATAATCGAAAAACACATTATTTGCATTATCTATTGCTATTGAGGCCATATTATCCCCAGTGCTGTTATATCCGGACTGGGCACTTATTACTTTGCCGGACTCAATAATAGTACCGTCTACATATCCCTGTCCGTTTGCCGCATCTACCCAATTGAAGAAGCTTGAATTTACAGCCGCCACTGCTCCTCTGGCTTCAGCAAGCGTTTTTAGCTTCGTCAGCTTCATAGCCGAATCCATATTGGTCAATGAATCTATTTTTATATTTGGATTACCCAAATCAATTCTCAAAACATTTATACTCTGCCAACCGGCAGTTGTAAACTTTGTAATCTTCTCTAAAGTGGCACCCGATGTAATATTTTCCTTTTCAATCTTTTGGTATATAATAGTCGGTTCAGCCGAAACGTAGCTTACAGGTGCAAGAAACAATACGGCTATGGCTGTGTATAATGCTACTATTTTTCTTATGTAATTCATTCTCGTTCTCCACTCCTTTTCATTCTTTCCAACCATCTATTCCCGATCTCTTAATAGCACCGAAAATAGTTGATTTTATGTCCCTTTTTTCTTTTGACATTTCCTTCAACATGTTCTTGATGTCTTCTCTCTTGGTGTATCCGTCAATATGACACGGACTTTTAACTGTTTTAATCCCATACTCCTTAATAAAGGCCTTTATTTCCTTTTCCTCAGTGTATATAAGAGGTCTGATCATGTAAATATCCTTGCGGTCAAGATATGTTACCGGTGAAAAGGTATGTATACGACCTTCATAAAAAGTACTTAACAGAAGGGTTTCAATAACATCATCCTTATGATGTGCAAGAGCAATCTTGTTGCATCCCAGTGACTTTGTAATATTGTGAAGGGCACCTCTTCTCATATTAGCACAAAGAGAGCATGGGTTTTTCTCCTTCCTTTCTTCAAATATTATCTTACCTATAAGAGTCTCTTCAACAGTGTAATTAACTCCTATACTTTTGCACAATTCTTTAACAGGTGTAAGATCAAAGTCACCAATTCCCAAAGTAATAGTAATAGCTTCAAGATGAAATTTTTGAGGGTAAAAATTCTGTAAATTCCTTAATGCAAGAAGCAAAGTCAGGCTATCCTTGCCACCCGACACTCCTACTGCTATTCTATCACCTTCCTTTATCATGTCATAATCTTGTATTGCACGTCTTATCTGCCCTAAAATCCTCTTAATGCTGAACACCTCTTTAAATTATCGCTGTATAAATAATTATATAGAGGGGTATGGAATCCCCCTTTATATTATAATTCATATGCTTGTACGGTTCAATTACGGTTATATTACATTTGATTGGTAATATTATACATAGACAATACATGTATAAAAAAAGAGTTGTCTTTTACGAAAACTCTAGAAATTGAAAGCAACAATAAGCATTTAAACGATTATAAACAATAACTTAACGTAATAATTATATTTAGCTGTTGATAAACTTTTAGGGATGTAGTACAATTTCTCTTGTCGCTTGACGGCGGGGTGTAGCGCAGCTGGTAGCGCGCTTGGTTTGGGACCAAGATGCCGGGGGTTCAAGTCCTCTCACCCCGATTAAACGACACAAAAGAGATAGGAATTAAATCCTATCTCTTTTTCGTTATCCTGTATGTTTCATATATTTTCAAATGGCTAAACAAATTGAATTTAATAGAACTTTCTTCTAGACTATTTTTTCACTCTAGATTCTAAACCTATAACCTGCTCCCCATACGGTTTCTATATATTGGGGATTGGATGGATCCGCTTCAATCTTTTCCCTTATCCTTGCAATATGTACTGTAACAGTAGCAGTATCTCCAAGCGAATCAAGACCCCATATTTTTTCAAACAGCTCTTCTTTGCTAAATACCCTGTTAGGGTTCATAGCCATAAATAAAAGCAAATCAAATTCCTTTTGGGCCAGACTGACCTCTTTTTCATTAACACTGACAATACGTGAATCCTTTTGAATCTCCAATCCTCTTACCTGAAGAACATTGCTCGGACCACTATTTCTATACTTATTTTTTAATCTCTCGTATTTCCCAAGATGAGCATTAACCCTTGCTACCAGTTCTCCAGGGCTAAAGGGTTTGGTTATATAGTCGTCGGCACCAAGGCCTAAACCTCTAATTTTATCAATTTCTTCCTTTTTAGCCGATACCAATAATATAGGAATATCCTTTGTATCCCTTATTTTACGAAGTATTTCAAACCCGTCAACACCTGGCAGCATTATATCCAAAATAATTAAATCGCATTCTTTTTCCTCAATATATTTAAGCCCACTTGTTCCATCGGGGCACACTTCAACAGAAAAACCGCTAATTTCTAGATAATCCTTCTGGAGCTCTGCAATACTTTGATCATCCTCAACTATTAAAATATTTTTCATATCAAACTTATCCTTTCACACCCTAATTATGTATCGTATTAGGTACATCATACAAATATTATAATTTTTTTAGTGAGAAAAGTATACTGGTTCCTTCATTTTCCTTGCTTATACTCCATATCTTCCCCTGATGACCTTCAATTATTTGCTTTGTAATAGCCAATCCAAGGCCACTTCCGGCTTTGGTGCTCCTTGCAGTATCGGCTCTATAAAACTTATCGAATATAAACGGCAGATCATTTTTTGGTATACCTGCACCATTATCTTTAATCTGCACTATTATGTTATTGTCTTTTTCTCGTAATGTTACCTCTATCTTTCCTTCTTCCTTATTCATGTATTTTTTTGAGTTATCGAGTATATTTAAAACAACTCTCCTGATTTGAGCTCTGTCTATATACAAAAATCTATAATCCGGCAACATATTTATAAGCTCTATTTTTATATTGGCCTTTTCCAACTCCGGCTCGACTTCCTCTATACAATGTCTGAAAAAGGTGAATACATCAGTTCTTTCAAAATTGAAAGGCATCTGATTCAAATCCAACTTGGAATGAAAAAGAAGATCATCTATCATTGAATCAACCTGTACCGCTTTGGAATAAATGGTCTTCAAATACTTTTCAACCTTTTCGGGACTGTTTGCAACACCGTCCAATATTCCTTCAACATACCCCTTAATTGAAGTTATAGGGGTCTTTAAATCATGAGATATACTGGAAATAAGCATTTTTCTGTTATCTTCAAACTTAGCCTGAGTATAAACCGACTCCTTAAGCTTTAATCTCATTTGCTCGAAGGATTGACACAAATCTTTTATCTCGCTGTGTCCCTCTACAACAACTTCGTGGGCTAAATTACCGCAGCTGATTTCGCTGGCTGCATTTTTAAGACGCAAAATAGGTTTCACTATGCTTTTGGAAAATGAATATGTCAATATAAGGTTAGTGAGTATAAATGTTAAAAAGAACGTCACAGCAACAAATATTATAAATCCTTTAGATGCAATGACATCCTTGTCAACTTTTGCAAGCAATATAACAAAGCCTGCTGTTGTATCGGGAAATGTTTGATTTATTACTTTAACCGTATAATCGGTTCCATCTAAATCAACAGTACTTTGAATATAATTGTGCTTGGAAAAGTTCAGGCACTTTTCAATATCCATCTGACTGAAATCCCTGGAAGAATATATCGTTTTGTTATTTTTTATTATAATCACATCGGTATTTATATCAGACAATCTTATGGTAAGATCCTTTTGAAAATCCTTATCAAGTAAAAGTTCGGGATTTTTCTGTAATGTACTGCTGTTTGATGTAAAAAGCTCATACTCAACGCTGGCTAAGTTTTTTATGCTATCAGAGCTTATACTTGTATCAAATAAAGTATATGAAATAAAGACATATATGCTGGTAATTATAACGGTAATTAAAATTGGAACAATCATTATTGCGATGTTAGTAAATACAAGGTGTTTGTGAAGTCGGCTCATATAATCTCCTTTATAGTTCTTTTTTGTCAAACAAGTAAAAACCAGCCGAAAAGGCCATTAAGGAGCATGCAAACATTACAAGAAACTCCCTTACCAATGAATCTATCGGTATTTCACTTCCTGTCCAATGACTGTACCATCCAAGCGTAGATGTTATAAAAATTATCTTATAAGAATTATTATATATTTCAAAAGCTTTCATTGCAATATATAGAATTGTTGAAACAAGGAATGCTACCACACCGTTTTTAAAAAGATTTGCAATAAAAACTAAAATCAATGTAATTGTTAAAATAGGCAACATTGAAACGGTGTACGCCAATAAAATCCTGAGCAATTCCTTAATCGACATGGTTCCCGGGTTAAAAAACATCCCGGCCAGTGTGGACAATGCCATGACCAAAAATAAATTGATAAAAACAAAAAAGGTTATAGCGATAATCTTTGAAAAATAAAGCTTTAACCTTGATATAGGACGCAGCAAAGCTATTTTTATGGTATTCTGAGAGAACTCCCCGGTAAACATGTCAATTGTAACAAGAGCAGTAAATAATGGAAGAATAGTGTTAATATATATGGATAAAACCAGTAATGGAAACTCTGCTCTGTCAGCAGCTCTTGAGCCGGTACCAAGCCTAAATCCTATTACAACAAGTTGGCCTATAATAATGGACAGAATGGATATTATAGCAGCTACATAGGCTTTTTTTTTCTTAAATAGTCTTTCAATTTCATTAATTGATGCACCCTTAAGCTCTTCCATTACTGTCTACCTCACTTATAAAATAGTTTTCCAAAGTAGCATAATCTCTTAATATATTGGCAGTATAATCCTCATTTATAATCTTCCCGTTAAAAATAACTCCTACCCTGTTGCAGGTAAGCTCCACATCATTAATTAAATGACTGGAAATAAAAAATGTAGTCCCTTCCTCATCGGAAAGTTTTCTTATGAGATTTCTTATAGCTACCATTCCTTCCACATCAAGACCGTTCAGCGGTTCATCCAATATAACCAGCTTTGGGTTTGATAATATTGCTGAAGCAATGCCTAACCTCTGCTTCATTCCAAAAGAAAAATTTTTTGTTTTCTCGTTTCTGTATTTATATATTCCTACCATTTCCAATACTTCATTAATTCTTATGTTGTCAATATAATCATAATATCTAGAAATTTGTTTCAAATTTTCAAAAGCAGTAAGATATGGATATGATTCGGACATTTCAATTATACAACCTACGTTCTTCATGGCTTTCTCATGATGGGTAGTTATGCTGTGTCCGAATATCTTTACATCTCCGGAATCCGGTTTCATAAGTCCTGTCATAACTTTCATGGTAGTTGTCTTGCCTGCTCCATTTGCACCAAGCAATCCAAAAACATCGCCCTTGCAAATATTTAGATTGATATCTCTAATACCTCGTCCGTTCTTAAAAACTTTATTAAGTTCTTTTATCTCAAGTACTACTTCCATGATAATTCCTTTCACCATTATAGGTCTAAATGAACAGTATAAATGACCTTAGATTTGTAATAGAAATTTATACATTAAAATGTTATTCATCAAATACCCTGCAAAAATCATTGTCAAATGAAAGATCCTTATATCTGCTTCCATTATTGCTAAAGAATATTTTACCGTTTACTGTATCAAAATTAATATAGCCTGAACTCTCTTTGCCATTCACATTTATATATGTATATTTCGCACTGGAGGATGAGCCTATTAGTTCCGCATCAAAATCGAAAGACTCCTTGCTTTCAAAATAATCTTCATAACCGCTAATATATTCTTCTGTGTAACTACCCTTAAAATGAGTGTCGTCAAGCCTTGCCAGCTCAACTATTCTTTCGCCTATTTTAACATATTTATTGTCCCTTTGAATTACAATATCATTTTTGAACGTTCCTTCAAACTTTTCAGTGAGGTTGCTGACCTCATATACATCATTACCCGATTTTTCTATTTTTTTACCTGCAAGGTCAGGCTTTGTAATTTTGGTAGAATCAATATCATGTATCTTTATAATTATTTCTGCAGTTATATTATGGACAATGCCGTCAAAGTCCTTGCCTGCCATTACGCATGATGCCGATATTTCTTGAATCAGCCCATTCTTATTGGTAGTGGCACTTCCCTTTGCCAGCTTAATGTAAATATCATCCTTCAGATTAGGATATTTGATGTCAAACCGGTCATATGTCCTTGATGATATCTCCTTTTTGAATTCAAAAGATATTAAAGCATTAATAATGGCAGGGATTTGACCTTGGCTGACATATCCACTGAACTTTTTAGAACCGTCGGGCATTCTTTCAAATGTTACACTGTCTTTGACATTTCCAATAAATAAATCAAATATTTTTTCAAGCTCGATTGAATAAGGCTCTTTAAAAGGATCTATGGAAGTTCTTTTATAATCGCCGGAATTTTCATATAGATAATATGTATCGTTGCTTGCATCATACGATATGGATGTATCTTTATCATTATAGTAGTAGAATACCTGTTTTTGCGTATTACCATACAGATAAGTATTTTTTTCTTCATTAGCTTCTCTGCTTTGTTTCTTTATCTCTTCACCGGACATAATAAGCCTGTTTTTTTCTTTTATCACTGTAGTAGTTGTTATGGTATAGCTGTTTAAATGTTTATCCATACTCATAAACGTATATTTAATACTATCCTTCAACTGCTGATAAGCTGACTTGGTTGATATATCAGCAAATGCAGTAGACACAAAAATTATCAGCCCGATAAAAAAGCACAACACTATAAAGAACTTCTTATTGCTACTCCCCATTAATACATCTCCTCACAACCGAACTACGGACAAAATCCCCTAATTTTATTTTACATTATATATATTGAAATCATATAAAGTAATTATAAACAATTTATTAATAATTTTAAATGCAATTTTATTACAATTCAAGCAGCACAGCCCTTGCAGGACTCCCATCCGCCCCTTCTATATTTAACGGCAAACAGGAAAAGAAATACTTTCCAGGCTTCACTTCCTTTAAACACAATCCTTCTATCACTCCAATCCCCTTTGAAAGAAGGGCATAATGTGATAAATGGCCTTCAGTATAATACCCGTCAATCGACAAATAGTCAATACCCACCGTCTTTACACCTTTTTCAATAAGAAACTCGCATGCTGATTTGTCTAGATAGATATAATCCTTTTTAAATTCTTCCATAATAGATATATCACTATTGGCAGTTTTAAAGAAAACGACATCGCCTTTTTCAATATAAAGATCTTTAATATCATCTGCAGTTATGCACTCACTCACATTCAATTCAAAAACATTAACATATCCAATATACATGGACAAATCAAGACTTGCTATATCCTCCTTTTCATCTAAAAAGTGCCGCGGTGCATCAATATGTGTTCCGGTATGAAGTCCCATATGTATGGACGATACATTGCACATATCCCCCATTTTAATTGATGAATTCAAATCAATTTTTATGCCTTCATCACCAGGCCAGACAGCCATTCCGGTCTTTATTCTCCTGCTTACGTCAATAATTCTTTTAATTCTCATAAAAACTCCATTAAAAACAAAATAATATTAATATGTAAAATGCCATAACAATCTTTACATTTATCTACTGCCAAATGTAAGATTAAGAGTAATAATGTATTTAATATATAGGTTGCTTAAGCTTTGAAAAAGATACAACAATAAAGGACCGCACAGTTTAACGCAGTGCATATTAGATATTATCTCCATCAGGAAGGCATAAATGCTTCTAACGGAAAATAAAATTCCAGATCAATTTGCTTCTAATCCATTCCTTAGCAAAAATTATTCAACCCTTATCTCAAATCTGTCAAAATCAACTTTCTCAACAAACTGTTCGTTCGAAAAAAAGGTCCTTCTAAAGTGAGCAAACTCTTTGGTATTCTTCTCAAGCCATATAGGAACCGGTATACCGATTTCTCTGCACAAATTTATTAAACATTTCTCAAGTCTTTCTCTATATTGCATAGTCGAATCTTCTTCGACAACGAAAGTATCCTTAAGAATCTTAGTTTCCCTAATTATTTTTCCATATAACTTCAAGCCGTACATCCTCTCAATAGGGTATGGGTAAATACGGTATAATTATATGTTATTTTTCAGATGCTTCTTTTGAAAAATAAATATAGACACCGCACATAATATTACATTTACCATTTAGACCCTCACAGTATTCAAAAGGTATTTTACCAACCTGTTCATCCCTTTCGATAATACATTTTTGCAAAGAACAGTAACCCATAGAGCCTCGTAAACGTTTAAAAAAAGTAGATTTTTTGTAATATGAGCAGTACACTTATAAGCCTCCCCTGCTTATTTTGCGTAATTAACTCTAAATACATCCCCTACCAAAGCTAAATATTTAATAAAAACAACTGTATGCCACCTTGCATATAGCTGCTATATATACGATTTCAAAATAACAAATTCCAGCTAAAATTAAATACAATTAATCTTTTACATTTATCTTCTGCTAAATGTAAGATTAAAAGCAACAACATATTTAATATAGAAATAATAGAAATATTAATTTAATATCATTTCTAAATAATTACTATATAAAGTATAATATTGTATTGCATAATTAAATAATACTATAAATATAAAATTATGGGAAGATATATTTTAAAAATAATAACTTTTTTTGCTATTTGCAATAAAACAATAAAAAATTACTATTACCATTTTAGAAAATATTATATAATATTGTTGCATAAAAAATCTTGTATTTTAATATTTCCGCCTAAGTCCCGACTCAAATACGCTGCTCAACACTATAATAATCAACACAATGAAATATTAATATAAATATATAATATATTTCCTTATAAAGAAGGTGTAAAGTATGGAATCTATTTATGATGTTATTGAAAAAATAAGAAATGGTCCTCCTGAGTTAAGACAGAATTTTATTGAAAACAATAAAGACTTTATAAGTAGAGTTATAGGTAGTGCATTTGACAAATCAGCAATTATAAAAAACAGTGACGAATTTAATCTAGGTGTCTCGGCATTCGATTACTCAATCGATAATTTCAACGCTGAAACCGATGGTGATTTCTTTGAGTATGCCGAAAAAAATATAAAAAAATGGGTAAGGGATGCTCTAATAAAAAATGCACAGGGTATTTCCCAGAATACTTCCTACTATGAAAGCTGCTATGATAAAAATTGCGAATTAAACGAGGAAATTTCAGCTTTTAAAAACGAACTGTGGAAGCATGGAATAACCATGAAGGATTTAATACATTCCACACCTAAAAGCTCTTATTTGATTGTGCGGGCAATAAAACTGGCAAAGGACCTGTCAAATTCAAGTGAATTCGCTCAGAAGCTGGCAACTTCAAAAAAGATTGATCTTGGCTACATTGGAATAGACAACATAGATAAAAAAATATTACGTCAGAATTATAAATATATAATAGCATTATGCCTTATAATGAAAAGCAAACTTGAAATTTTAAAAGGATATATTAAGAATGTAGAATTAAACTGGAACCTTTCTGAGTTTGCGGGAGTTGTGCTGGTAATAAAAGGCTCTAAAGCCACCATTATGACTGAGGACTGTAAATTCCTTTCAATAAAGAAACCGTTTAATGTAGATGTCGGTAATGAAATAAATTATAAGCATTATTATATTCCTGACAGCCAATTTACCAATATCAAAAAAATAATTATTTCAGGATGTGCAGCAGCCGCAGCATTATTTGTAATAGCAGGTCTTATTATGTTAATACAAAGTACCGGTAATAAAAAACAAGAATTAGCATCGTCAAAAGTCGGTTCAATATCCGATACTTCTATGGATTTGGATGAAGAAGATAATGACATGGATGAGGACGTAGAACTTTCCCAAAACGACAGTTCATCATCAACCGAGTCCGAAACTAGTAAAACTTCCGCAATAGCCGACAATGGTAAAAACAACAATTCAAAAGGTAAAAATGCAGCTTCGACACCCAAATCGACTAAAAATGCTACACCACTTGCAGCAGCCAATAACCCCGGTAACACAAAAAAACCGGAAAACGTTAAAGATACTCCCACTGAAGAAAAAAGGCCTGCAGCAAATAAACCAGCTCCGACTGAATCCGTTCCAACTAAATCTGCTACATTACCGTCTCAATTAAAAACTGCCAGTCCATCTTCCAAAAGTGAACCGGAAAATATAACAGTGATTAGAGCCACCGGCAAACCTGGAAATGTAATTATTAGAAGTGACAAGAATAATGTAAAAGTTGGAGAAGACTTTACAATAACTTCTATAATGACCGGCGGAAACAATGGAACTCAATGGTTTTTATTGGAAAATAACGAAATTATATCAACTATGAGAAGAACCGATCATTCACCGGACTCACAAACAATATCCCGAATAATAACAGCAGAAAAGCCCGGTACATATATATATAAATGTATATTTGAAAATTCATTCGGACGCACTGAAAGCACCACAATTCAAGTTACTGTGTCGGATTAAGATCAAAAATGGGGCTGTTGCAAAGCCCCATTTTTATATTCATTCCTTATTTACATTATTATTGATTAATATTGCTGTCATCAAATCCAATTTCATTAATGACTCTGTTTACTGCATTAAGATATGCTTTGATACTCGCTTCGACAATGTCGGTACTAACTCCTCTGCCTATATAGTATTTATCATTCTTTAAAACCTTCACAGTCACTTCACCGAGAGCATCTTTTCCCTCAGTAACAGCCTTTAATGAATACTCTTCCAGCTCCATACTGAATCCAATGAGTCTATCCATGGCATTAAATGCTGCATCTACAGGGCCATCGCCTGTTGCTGCTTCTGTTATAATGTTGCCGTTTCTCTTAAGACTGATGACGGAGTTGGCTATAACCTTATTTCCACTGCTGATTTGGAAGCTTTCCAATTCAAACACTTCCGGAATATCCGCTACTTTATCCTTAACTAAAGCTTCAATATCTCTGTCGGTAACTTCCTTCTTCTTGTCGGCAAGGCTCTTAAACTGCTCAAATGCTTTCTGAATCTCATCGGCACCTAAATTATAGCCTAGCTCCTTAAGCCTTTCTTCAAATGCATGACGCCCTGAAAGCTTTCCTAACACCATTCTGTTCTGGGTAAGACCGATTGATTCAGGTGTCATTATTTCATATGTGCTCTTTTCAGACAATATACCATGCTGATGTATGCCTGACTCGTGAGCAAAGGCATTTGCTCCCACAATTGCCTTGTTGGGCTGAACATTTACTCCTGTTAATGAACTTACAAGCTTACTTGTTCTATAGATTTTAACAGTGTCAATATTGTGTTCAAAGCCGCTGTAATAGTCCTTTCTTGTATTAATTCCCATTATAATCTCTTCCATGGATGCATTACCGGCTCTCTCTCCAAGTCCATTAATAGTACATTCAAGCTGCGTAGCACCATTTAACATAGCTGCAAGAGAATTGGCAACTGCAAGACCTAAATCATTGTGGCAGTGAACGCTTATATCCACCTTGTCAATATTGGGAACATTATTTTTTATTCCATTAATCAAGTTTCCAAACTCTTCAGGAGTAGCATATCCAACAGTATCGGGAATATTTACCACAGTTGCACCGGCATTTATTACTCCCTCAATAATCCTGTAAAGGAAATCCACTCTTGTTCTGCTTGCATCTTCTGCGGAAAATTCCACATCCTGACAGTATTTCTTTGCATACTTAACCATCTCTACAGCTCTTGTAAATACTTCCTCTTCAGTCATCCTGAGTTTATACTTCATGTGTATGTCAGAGGTTGCAAGAAAAGTGTGTATTCTTGGTTTTGCAGCATATTGCACCGCTTCCCACGCTCTGTCTATATCCTTCTCAACAGCACGGCAGAGGCTGGCAACAGTCGAATTCTTAATATTTTGAGCAACAGCCTTTACAGCTTCAAAATCACCAGGTGATGCAATGGCAAAGCCTGCCTCAATTACATCCACTCCAAGATTTTCCAATTGCTTTGCTATCTCCAATTTTTCATTTATATTTAAATTAACTCCTGGAGTCTGTTCTCCATCTCTTAAAGTAGTATCAAATATTTTTATACGGGTAGCCATAATGCCCCCCTCCTTTCAATCAATCTCATATTCATAAATATCTTATTAAAATAAATGTAAATAATAGTCAATGCTTTTATATTCCATTTTGACCATATCGGTGAGATGGACTTATAATCCATCCCAACCGAATTATATAAAATAATATAAAATTTGTTCTTTGTTATTATTTCTTTAGCCAACTCATCATTTTTCTAAGTTCAGCTCCAACCTTTTCCAACTGGTGCTCAGATTCATTTCTTCTTATTGCAAGCAATTCGGCTCTTCCGCCTGCTTTATTCTCTGCGATCCATTTGGAAGCAAATGTTCCGTTCTGGATTTCAGTAAGTACCTTTTTCATTTCTTTTCTTGTTTCATCGGTAATTATTCTCTTACCTGTCATATAGTCTCCATACTCAGCTGTGTCGCTTATGGAGTATCTCATAAATGAAAATCCTCCCTGATTGATGAGATCTACAATCAGCTTCATTTCATGGATACACTCAAAATATGCAATTTCCGGCTGATATCCCGCTGCTACCAGAGTTTCAAACCCTGCTTTCATAAGCTCTGTAACACCACCGCAAAGAACTGCCTGCTCACCGAACAAATCAGTTTCAGTTTCTTCTCTGAAAGTAGTTTCCAGTATACCTGCTCTACCTGCACCTATACCTGATGCATATGCAAGTGCATAGTCTTTTGCCTTGCCTGATGCATCCTGATGAACAGCTATCAATGAAGGTACTCCTTTTCCTTCCTGGTACTGGTATCTTACAGTGTGACCCGGTCCCTTCGGTGCAACCATAATAACATCCACAAAGCTAGGTGGTACTATCTGGTTGAAAATGATGTTAAAGCCATGAGCAAACATCAAAACATCGCCTTCTTTGAGGTTTGCTTTAATGCTTTCTTCATAAACTGCCGCCTGAATCTGGTCAGGAACAAGTATCATAATTACATCGGCAGCTTTTGCAGCTTCATCAGTGTTCATTACCTTTAAACCGTCATTTATAACCTGCTGTCTTCTCTGTGAATTTTCCGGAAGACCTACGACAACATTTACACCACTATCATGTAAATTCTGTGCATGTGCGTGGCCCTGACTTCCGTAACCGATTATCGCTACAGTTTTTCCTTTCAATAAACCTAAGTTGCAATCGCTATCATAATACATTTTTGCCATAGATTATCACTCCTCATTATAATTTACTTTTATATATTTATTTCCTCTTTCAATACCTATTGTGCCAGTTCTCACAATCTCTACGATGCCATACTGCTTGAGCATATCCTCGAGAGCACTGACTTTATCCGAACTCCCCGATGCTTCTATCGTAAGAGTACTTTTTGAAACATCAACTATCTTAGCCCTAAATATCTCAACAATCTGAATAATCTCAGCACGTGTTTGGGTTGTTGCAATAACCTTTATAAGTGCAAGCTCTCTGCTTACGGAATCTGACTTTTCCAACCGCTTTACTATAAGCACATCGACAAGCTTATTAAGCTGCTTCGTTACCTGATCAACTATGTATTCATCCCCGTCAACAACAATAGTTATTCTTGATACCTCAGGATCTTCAGTAACCCCTACTGCCAAACTGTCTATATTAAAACCCCTTCTACTGAACAATCCAGACACTCTCGAAAGAACTCCCGCATGATTTTGCACCAGTACGGACAATAAGTGTTTTGGCATGTTATTCACTCCTTTCAGCAATTATATTAAAAGTGATAAATCTATTGCATTCCTTAAGCAAATTACATTAAACATTAATAATTTGCTTCTCCAAATGCCTGGCTTATTAACACTTTTAATAAATAGTGTCCTAAAAAGTATCCAAAAACTTTACGAGACACTAAAAAACCTTTCCCCCCTGCGGTCATGCAGGGACGAAAGGTCTAAACTCTTACGTGGTACCACCCTAATTCGACATATCCTAAAATCAGATACATCCTTAGTGAGCATCATAATATAATGCTCCGACTATAACGTCGTCAACGTTGCACCTTACTTAATATTTCAGATGCAATACTCCGGATCGAGCTATACATACACATCATGTATCGGTTCACACCAACCACCGACTCTCTTTTACAATCAAATGTATCTTATATCCATCATCGCAATTTATTGATTTGAGATTTTATAATAAATCATATCAGATATAATTGGTAATGTCAACAATAAATTGTCAGAATTGTTTTAGAAATTTTGTCGTACAAAAAAAAATATATTCTGATTGAATACCCTGTCCTAAAGGGGTTATAGGAAAGTGAATTCTTTGTTATAATATAATGGTTTAAATATTGAAATTCAATTTTAGCCCCATATAAAATTGGGGTATAAATTAGAGGTAAAAATATATTAAGCAAATAGAAAATAAATTTAATGGGAAAAGGTGTATTTTTATGATTAAAATGGTTTCATGGAATGTTAACGGTTTAAGAGCGTGTATAAATAAGGGCTTCATGGATTTTTTCAAATCTGTTGATGCCGACATATTCTGCATACAGGAAAGTAAGCTGCAGGAAGGTCAGCTTGAGCTTAAAACGGATGGTTATTATCAGTACTGGAATTATGCAGCTAAAAAGGGATACTCAGGCACGGCAATATTCACAAAGATAAAGCCTATTTCCCAAGAAAACGGCATAGGGATTGAAGAGCATGATATGGAGGGAAGAGTCATAACCCTTGAGTACGATAATTTTTACCTTGTTAATGTATATACCCCTAATGCAAAGAGGGCATTAGAAAGGCTCTCCTACAGAATGGAATGGGAGGATGCCTTCAGAGGCTATCTTAAAAAACTCGATGCTTTAAAACCTGTTATAGTTTGCGGTGATATGAATGTGGCACATAATGAAATTGATCTTAAAAATCCGGCTTCAAACCACAAAAGTGCAGGCTTTACCGACGAAGAACGCAGCAAGTTCACTGAGCTTTTAAATTCAGGCTTCATAGATACATTCAGATACCTTTATCCGGATTTAAAAGACGCTTATACCTGGTGGTCTTATATGTTCAATGCAAGGGCTAAGAATGTCGGCTGGCGTATTGATTATTTCTGTATATCGGATAGAATTAAGGAAATGCTTTTAGACTCTATAATACATAAAGATATAGAAGGCTCGGATCATTGCCCGGTTGAAATAACTATGAACTTATAATTCATCAACGTTAAAAATTTCAAGCAAAAAGGTGAAATAATTGATAAATAATAATGAAAATAATTTAAAAAATATTGAAGTATTTATTCCATTTACATTCAATAAAACCCCTTCAAAGCACATTAAGGCACAATTATGGCTTGAACATGAGTTTATATCAATGGGCTATAATAAGGTAGCATTGAATCTTAAATTAAAAGCAGGCGAAAAAAAGCCCTATGTTGTAAAAAATATAAAATCATTTATTGAAGCTCTGGAAAAAAATAAATCCTATTATTTTACAAAAAAATATGAAATAGACTTCAGAAATACTTTTTTTGAAGGAAGCGACAAAAAAATACTTGATTTTTTAGCGGACATTCTGCGAAAAAAGATGATGATGGATGACTATTTAAGCTATCGTACATATTATCATGAGAATAGTATATTTTTTGGAAACAGCGTAAGGCTGTTTGAAGACAATTTAAAAGCCTATTTGCAAATAGCAAAAGATAGTGAAAAGCCTTTAGCTTACACCGGCTCTGACCAAAATCTCAGAATAGAGGACGATATTGAAATTAAAATAAAAGTTGAAGAAAAAAACAGCGTTCTATTGATGAATGCCAACTATGATGACAACATAAAAATTATGGCAATTACACATGATTTTGAATATGCTTTTGATCCGTTTAAACTAATTGTTTATAGAGTTCCTGAAGAAAAAAAACATTTATTAGACACAATACACGCTACTCGCAGTGAGAAAAAAAATCCTATATATAGAATACGCAAAGAAGACAGGGTTCATTTTTTGAAAGAGTTCATACCTTCGGTGAGAGAATCCTGCCATGTTGAAATTGACCCGAAATTGTCACAAAAGATTTTGGAGCAGGAGCTTCAATGCAAAATATATTTTGATATTACCAGAAAAGGTATATGTGCCAAAGTTCGCTTCATATACGGCGATAAAACTCTAAAACCCGGCATGTCTGAAAATTCATCCGATTTAATACTTAGGGACATAGAGAAGGAGAATAAAATTATTGGTCTTTTAAACTCATGCGGTATGCATCAAAAAGGCGATCTGTTTTACAGTGTAGCGGAAGAAGATATTGCCGAGCTGATATCTGGAAAAATAGATATACTAAAAGAATATGCCGAGTTATATTATTCCGATGCATTCAAGTCCATAAGGATAAAAAATGTTAAGAATATCCAAATGGGTATAAGGCTTAACACCGATTCAAACCTTTTGGAATTTGATTTTAATGTAGATGATTTTGATAATGATGAAATATTGAACCTTTTAGACTCTGTCAGGGAAAAGAAAAAGTATTACAGGCTTAAGGACGGATCAATCCTAAGGCTCGATAACAAGCAGCTCATGGATTTATCCATTCTTTTTTCCGACATTGATATAAATGAGAAAAAAATAAAAGATTCAAAAATAAATATTCCGTCAAACAGAGCTTTGTTTCTCAACAATTATCTGGAGGAAAAGAAATTTAAACTGGTATCTAAGGATGCAGATTACGAGAGGCTGATAAGTGAAATATTAAATCCTAAAGACATTAATATAAAGCTTGCTCCGGAACTTGAAGGAGTGTTAAGGGATTACCAGAAGTTCGGATACAAATGGCTTAAAACACTTTCCCAGTATGGCTTCGGCGGAATTTTAGCCGATGATATGGGCCTTGGAAAGACATTGCAGGTATTAAGCTTTATAAAGAGCGAAAAGACCGATGATGCCAAACCTTGCCTGGTAGTTGCCCCAACATCATTGATATACAACTGGAGGGCTGAAGTCGAAAAATTTGTGCCGGATTTATCCACAACCATAATATCAGGTACAAAAGCCGAAAGAATTAGGCTTATTGATGAAATTCACAATTATGATATCGCCGTAACATCCTATGGGTCCTTGAAGAGAGATATAGAGCTTTATCAAAACATTGAATTCAGCTATGTTTTCATCGACGAGGCTCAGCACATAAAAAATCCTGCCACATTAAATGCAGGCTCGGTTAAAAGTTTAAGGGCAAAAAGTTATTTTGCATTGACCGGTACTCCTATAGAAAACACCCTTACAGAGCTTTGGTCTGTTTTTGATTTCATAATGCCCGGGTATCTTATGAGCCATCATAAGTTTATAAAAAGGTTTGAGTCACCCATCGTAAAAAATAATGATAAAGAGGCTCTTAAAAGGCTCTCTCAGTTCATAAAGCCCTTTATATTAAGGAGGCTTAAAAAGGATGTTTTAAAAGAGCTTCCCGCTAAAATAGAGAGTAAAACAATAGCAGAAATGACTACGGACCAGAAAAAGCTGTATGCAGCCTATCTGAAAAAAGCACAGGGCGAAGTGGCGGCAGAAATCAAAAATAACGGAATTGAAAAGAGCAAAATTAAAATATTGTCCATATTGACGAGATTAAGGCAGCTATGCTGTCATCCTGCAACATTCATCGCTAACTACAAGGGTGGAAGCGGTAAGCTGGAGGTTCTCATGGAGCTGGTAGAAAACTCCATAGAATCGGGCCATAGAATGCTTATTTTTTCACAATTTACATCCATGCTTCAGATTATAGGAGCAGAGCTAAACAAATTGAAAATTCCCTATTTTTATCTGGATGGAACCACTAAAGCAGAAGACAGGATTAAAATGGTAAACTCATATAATTCATTGGAAAAACCTGTTTTCCTAATATCTTTAAAAGCCGGCGGCACAGGTTTAAATCTCATCGCAGCAGATATTGTAATACATTTTGATCCATGGTGGAATCCTTCTGTAGAGGAACAGGCCACCGACAGAGCATATAGAATAGGCCAAACAAAAGCCGTACAGGTATTCAAGATTGTTGCTAAAGGAACAATTGAAGAAAGAATACTTGAGTTACAGGAAAAGAAGAAGGATCTCATAAATAATGTCATCCATGCCGGTGAAAATCTCGTAACACAGCTCAGTGAAGCTGAAATACGTGAGCTCTTTCAAATCAACATATAATGATTTTCACATAAATATGGTACATGCACTAAAATCCTAATTATGAATATTTTATATTAGGCTTAAATACTATTAATATTCATATTAGAATGGAAGTGTTATAAATGAGCGAAAAAAGAGGTTTTGGCGGTTTGTTTGATAATTCGGAAATTTTATTCTTTATTATCCTGTTCTTATTGCTCTTCTGGGGCTGTACAGGACCTGCATGTGATAATGTAGGCTGCTAATAAAGTTATTCCGAATATCAATAGCAGCTTTATTGCACATGAATCAAACCTTAATTTCAGGAACATAAACGATAACCCCCGTTATGAAGCGGGGGTTATCGTTTATAGTGCACATTGCTTTTAACGTACCTTGTTTACAGCATAACTTTGTGAAAATTATTATGTCGATTGTCTTATTTTTTGCTCCAGCTCATCAAAGTCCTGCAATACTTCATTTGATAACTTCAGCAGCCTGGCTTTTTTTATTATATATAATGCCTCTTTTTTAAGGCCTGCATTCTCCAATGCTACTGCAAAACGATACCAGTTATCCGGCTTCTCCGGGTTTCTCTTAAGCTTTTTGGCATAAAGGGGTAACACTCCTTTTATTAAAACATCCTTATAATTTTTAGGATCTTTAAGACTATTACCATCCCATCTTTTTATATCAACATCGTAACTTCCTCTTTGGTTTTTATTCCAGAATATCATATGACTATTGGAATTCTCGCCGTATCTATCAGGCAGCTTTAAAAAATCAAATTTGTTGTACCTATGAGAAAATAGCTTTTTGGCATCATAGTCACTTAATGTATAAGCAGCAATTTCCTTATTGCCGTCTTTATCCTCATATCCAATAAGCAACTGTTTTCCTTTTCCCACAACATTAGCCAATGACCTGTAATTTAATGCCGTTCCCGGAATCTTAATTTCGGAAGCAATATTCCATAAATCATTTTGATTTTTAATTACAATAGTAGTGATCTCATCGTTAAGTATGTAACTTGTTACAAGCTCGTTTTCCCTGTCCCCATCAATATCCCAAAGCTCATAAGCATTTGAATTTGTCCTGTATGTAGGAGTTAGAAGCCTCGCTTCCTGAGGTATGGTATTTGTAATTACAGTCATATAGTCTTCATGAGTATTTCTTTGTTTAGCCTTAAATTTTGATGCAATGGCCTGTGAAAATACACTAATTAAATTTGGACGTGGAATCGAATGGTCATTTCTTCTAGCACCGTATAGCTGAAGCGTTTTACACGCAAGTGCAACTCCTGCAAGCTTTATTGGTATTATCATAAAGAGCACCTCATATTTATATAGCCTATTGGTATTATATATAATTATAAGAAAAAAGTTCCTTTATGATAGACAAATATTTTAATATGGAACTTTTATTATGAGCTTTTCATACTATGAAATGTAATTAGTATTACAAGGAGTGAGCTCAATGGAAAATGAAAGAGGATGCGGGGGTTTTTTCGGCTTTGGAAGTGACTTTTTTTGGATTATTATAATCCTTATACTTGTTATTTGCTTCTGCCCTGGAATTTTCGGGGGATTCGGAGGATATAACAACAACTGCAAATGTTAATCGGTTTTCTTAAAAAAGTACATAATTACCACCAAATGCCAAAGCTGCAGAGAAACTCGTTATTCTCTGCAGCTTTGGCGTTTATTTATGTAGCTTACACCGCTTAACGGACAAGTTACTGTTTTCTCATTTCTGATATGAGCTTTTCTGCAATATCTTTATCCATAGCTTTCAAATCCGTTTCATACTTCTTCCAGTCATCTATATTTTCAAAGCTTTCGCCAAATAGTATCATCTCAAGATTCTTCCTAATATCATGTAAATTTTTTACATCAGGATTTTCCGGATGATTTTTTATAAACAGAAGAGTGCTGCTTAATGTTTGAAGAACCAACTCTCTATTGTAGTCTTTATCATTGCCTTTACCCAATTCCTTTCCGAGGGATTCAAGACTTACCGAACCCATTCCATCCAAACCATTCTCTATTAATAATTTGGTATATCCTATAATACAATTTTTCCCCTTACATTTTCCGCATTTATTTTCTCCGAGACATATATCCTCAACCTGTTCCCTTGTCCGATTATAATAATTGTAAAGCTCCCTCGAAGTCTTTTTTAACAAAGACTCCTTGCCCTCTTTCCTTTTTGCCAATGAGGATTTTAAAAACATGAAAGCCGTAATCGATACTAAAGCGGCAAAAATCAAAATATACTGTATTTCAAGGTATTCTTTAGGCACAGTGTTATATAGCTTGGTTACACCAAACATCATAAATACGGAGGCTGCAATAATTTTAATCCCAAATTCAGGTATTTTATCCCCAAGTTTCTTTCCAACAATGATACCTAAACCTCCTGTTGCCACCATTCCGGTAACAGTCCCTGCAAGTATTACAAGAGGATACATTGCATCGGCTGCCAGGGTAATAGCCGTAAGCTGGGTCTTGTCCCCCAATTCCCCAATAAAAAAAGCAGTTGCAACAGTAATAACAGGTCCGAACCTGGATTTTTTGCTTTCATCCTCATCTTCATCCGATTCCGGCTTAATTGTCCACAGTGCAAAGAGCACAAAAGCAAAGCCTGCAATTACCTGAACGGTGTTTAAAGGTATCACCTTTGAAACAGAGCTTCCCAAAAGAACCGCCAAACCATGATTTAGCAAGCATCCAGCAAAAATCCCTGCCAATACCTTTCTTGCTGGATATTTGGTTGCAAAAGCCATAGCGAGAATCTGTGTCTTATCCCCCATTTCGGCTATGAAAACGAGTATAAAAGCTTTTAATAATTCCTGAATCATCAATTTCCTCCAAAATATTCAACTTAACCGTATTCAATTTAGCCATTATGAAAATATATTTCAATATAATTACAATGACGAATTAATAACCGTTATAATGAATTTTCCCATAAGGCAAACCGTTTATATCATATGCTTTTTTATTTTCTGCAGGATAGCCTATGGCTATCATACACTCAACGTTATATCTTGACGGTATGCCCAAGACTTCTTTTATATAGTCGCCAGCTGTAACATTTTCGGAATGATATCTGTCTCTTACTTGAATCCAGCATGACCCCAGCTGAAGAGATTGTGCAGACAGCTGAATAATTATAGCTGCTATTGAAGCGTCCTCTATCCATACATCACAAACTTCCGGATCTGCAATAACAACTATCCCAACAGGTGCTCCTTCTAAAAAATCCGAGCTATGTTCCCTACATTGGGAAAGTTTTTTTAAAAGTTCCTTATCTGTCACCACAATAAACTCCCAGGGCCTTCTTGATCTCGATGAAGGTGAAAGGAGTGCACTTTTTAGTATTGTATCTATCTTTTCCTTCTCAATCTCTTTATTCTGAAATTTTCTTATGCTTCTTCTGGATTTCAACAGTTCAAACATGTACATTCCTCCTTAACTATAAATTTACCCATTTAGTAAACCAATTATGTTATTTTACCATTTTAAAGCTGTTTTGTCATCAAGCATACGGTTTTAGCATTAGCTTATATACGTATAAATACTACTTTATAACTTTATATTTGCATTTGACAACATAAATATATATGTATTATTATAAAATTATCTATGTAAGATAATTGATTGATTTTTTCACAGTAGAGTTGGAATAAGGGAGATTAAAAAAATGCAAATAATAGCTGGCAAAATGGGTGAAAAAATTGGTGAAAAAATAGCTGCCGATATAACTAATAAAACTTTGTCTAGAGAATGTTTTATTGATATAGCAAAAGAAGATGGTTGGCGTCGTGTACGTTCAGAGGACAGCAATACTATTATTTACCTTCCACAAGGAACTAGGGTAAGATTATATGCTGAGTCTGATGAACGCGATTACTTTACCATACTTGAAGGTAAATATAAAACGAAACATGCATCTGTAAAAAAGAAGTCTTTCTTCAACATGATGTATGGCTCCTATCTAACATCCAGAAACAGGACACTGCCTAAGGCAGAGCTTAAATTCTATAAAAGTAAAAAGAAGCTTGAGGTTAACGGAGAAACATATAACGCTTTTTCAGGATCTGGTGGTTATGATAACGTTTCTTCAGAAGGTGCCATTCCAAGTGGTAAATATTATTTGGAAATGCCTGACGAGCCTCACTCCAGAAATGGCAACACTTATAAAGATCAAACAAAATACGCAACATCATGGTTTAGGATAACATATTTAGATGGCGGCTATGTAGACGATAGGTATTTGCACACTGGTATGGTCTCTGCAGGTTGCATTACTGTCGTTGATATCAAAAGATGGACAGAAATATATGAATATCTTATTTTTCGAAGAGTTAGTTTTGATGGTTTTGGTAGAGTTGGTATTATAGAAGTTTTTGACTAATAATTACACGGGGGCTTAACTCAATGGGAGAGTGCTACAATGGCATTGTAGAAGTTGTGGGTTCAAATCCCATAGTCTCCATTAAAGCGGGCTGATGCAAAACTACTTTAAGATAGTGTGCAAAAGCCCTTTGTTTGTATACTTAATTTGTATAAATAAGAAATAAACAACAAAAATTAGTTTCAGTACTCAGTATTATTTTCCTTGCATTTATCACACAAACCAAACATCTCCAACTTGTGACCTTTAATTGAAAAACCCAGTTTCTCCTCCAGCATTTTTTCATATTCCTCGAGCGGGCACCCATCCACAGAAAGCATTTTCCTGCATTTTGTGCATAAAAGGTGGTGTTTGTGCTCCATTGTGTTTATTTCATAAAGTCCTTTATTATCATCGGTTACACTGGTCTTAACCACGAGACCTTTTCCTATTAAAGTATCCAGAACTCGATAAACAGTTGAAAGACTTATGGATACACCTTGTTCTCTAAGCTTTACGTAGATTGTATCCGCAGTCATGGGCTGTCTGTTTTCTTCAATAACTTCAAGAATTGAATTTCTGTGTTTTGTGTTTCTCAAATTTTCTTTTTTTAATAATTCTCTATATTTTTTTGTTTCCAAGCCTATGCATCCTTTCCCATCTTCAAGATACTTAAGAATCCTTAATCAAACCTCTTCCTGTAAACAAATGTTGCAAAGAATATAACTGCAGCAATCAATACAATGGTAGCACCGGAAGCTGTTTCAATATAGTACGATGCAATAAGACCAGAGATGCCTGATACGACAGAAATTACAATCGTCAACAAATGATACTGCCGCTGATTCTTTGCTATGTTTCTCGCAGCCGCAGCAGGCAAAACCAAAAATGAATTAATCACCATAAGCCCAATCCAGGACATGGATACCGTAACCACAACCGCAATAACCATGCTGAAAATAAGTTCATTCCAAAAAGTATGTATTCCCCTGCTTCCCGCAAGAGATGGGTTTACGCTCACTACCATAAGCTTATTGAATATTACAATCCATAATACAGTAATAAAAATCAAAAGTAAAAATGCCAATAATATCTCGCTTGGAAGAATACTCAATATGTCGCCTATGAGATATGTCATTGCTTTTCCAAAACTCTTACCGCCCGATGTCTGTATGAATATACCCAATGCAACCGCCGTTGACGAAAACACTCCTATTACAGTGTCACTTGCCATTCGACTCCTGTATTTTATTACTGCGATTCCTATTGAAAACACAACGGAAAAAATAACAGCGGACCAAAGAGGCTGAACCAAGCCCATAATACTGCCAATGGCCACACCGGTAAATGCTCCATGCCCCAATGCATCGGAAAAAAAAGCCATCCTGTTGTTTACAACCATTGTTCCTAGAATACCGAACACAGGCGAAATAAGTATAATTGCCAGCAAGGCATTTTTCATAAATGTATGTCCCGTCCATTCAAAGGGAAGCATGTCTATGATACTGTACCAAATGTCCATTATTGTTCTTCCCTCCCCTGTGCATCAGCATCTTTCCATTTTAGTGAAAACACCTCTTTGAAATTCTCACTTTGGAAAACATCTTGAGGCTTACCGTTTTCAAGAACTGTTTTTTTCAGCAAAACAACCCTGTCCGCATATTTATACACAAGATCAAGGTCATGGGAAATCAGTATTATGGACAGATCATAATTCTTTCTAAGCTGTGAAACTGTTTCATAAAATATTGCCAATCCATTATGGTCAATCCCTGAAACCGGTTCATCCAATAACAACAAATCGGGAATGGGATCGAGTGCAAGAGCCAGCAATACTCTCTGGAGCTCTCCTCCCGATAGTGCTCCGAGCCTTCTGTTAATAAGTTGATCAGCCTTCACCCTTGACAGTGCTTCTTCTACATGCCTTATAATCCTTTTAGGAGCATGAAGCCACACCGGAAATTTAAAACGGCATGCCATGAACAAATCAAGCACACTCGTAGGCGAACCAACATCAAAATTTAGATACTGAGGAACATAACCGATAAGAGGTTTGCCGTTACGCCTGCCTTTTGCATCAATGTATTTGAGTTCACCCGTAGCCTTCAAATCGCCAAGCATAGCCTTTAAGAGAGTGCTTTTTCCAGCACCGTTTGGTCCTATTATGGCAGTCAACTCCCCACAATGAATGTGAAGATTTACATCCCTTAATATCTCAGTTTTTCCTATAACTACACCGAAATTCTTCAATTTTGTGCAGCAAAATCCACAACAGGCATCTTTACATCCTTTGTCTTTTTGATGTGGACTTTTATTTGCACAATCATTATGAAACATGTTTTCATTCTTCATATTTTCAATGCCTCTAACAAAGATTTTAGATTTTCTTCCATTTTATTAATGTACCCATCAACATCTCCATCCTCGGAGCCTGTGACAATGGGATCAAGAGTAAATACCTTTGCTCCTGTCTGATTTGCTATGGACTCGGCAGCCTTTTTAGAATACTGAGGCTCAGCAAATAAGGCCTTTACATTTGTCTTTTTAATTATATTTATAGTATCGGCTATTTCACCCGCACTTGGTTCAGATCCGGGCTCACGTTCTATAACCGCAACAATATTCAGGTTAAACTCTTTTGCAAAGTATGGAAATGACTCATGAAATGTTACAATATCTCTGTTTTTTATACCGTCAAGCTCATTATGCATTTTTTCCTTCAAGGCTTCCAGCTTTTTAATATAATCTTCACTGTTTTTCCTGTACTTATCTGCATTTTGCGGATTTATCAAAGCCAATTCTTCACTAATATTTTTGACCTGCTTAATAGCTTCAGATATGCTCACCCATACATGGGGATTCTCTTCACCATCGGATGAATTTTTGATAAGCTCTATTCCCTTTGAAGCCTCTACAACCTTCAGTTTTGGCATCTGACTTATGACCTTATCCATAAAAGCTTCCATTCCTGCACCATTTATTACAAAAACATCGGCACTTTCAAGAGTCTTCAAATCTGCCGGAGACAACTGGTAATCGTGAAGGCAGCCTGTCTGTGGCTCTGTCATGTTTTTCACCCTCACACCCGGAATATCCTTTGCTACATTTATTGCAGACACATATATGGGGTAGAATGATGTTACAATTGTAAATTCCTTTTGTTTGCCGGTATTTGTAGTTTCAGGAGAGTTACCGCAAGACGAAAACAGAAAAGCCCCAATAAAAACAACCAAAAATAGCCGTATATACTTATTCATAAATCACTTCTCCTAATCTAAATATATTAAATGCAATTAATCATTTGCATTTATCTCCGCTAAATGTAATATTAATACCCATTTAAATAGTAATGATTTGCATTTGCATTTATATTATACACCTATTTTCTACAATTTATATAGTTTTTTATTTTTATTTTCTATTTTTTATAAAAATTACACCATAATAAAACCCACATGGATTTTAGCTCATGCAGGTTTTTATACATTATATAAAATTAAAAGCCTTTCAACAAAAACAAACTTAATAACTTTTATAAATTTAGAACATCTTTTTCTTATACAAAAACAGTCCGGTTGCAGATGACATTGCAAATGCTACAGCTGCAATCAGCCAAAAAGAAGCTTTTCCCGAAAGCGGCAAATCTACATTCATTCCAAAAAAGCTTGATATCATAGTGGGTATAGCCATCACAATGGTTACAGATGTTAAAAATTTCATCACAATATTTAAATTGTTTGAAATAATAGAAGCAAAAGCATCCATTGTGCCGGTTAATATGTTGCTATATATGTTGGCCATTTCTATAGCCTGTTTGTTTTCAATTATTACATCCTCAAGAAGATCGGTATCTTCCGGATAGTTCTTAATATGCTCGTATTTCATAAGCTTTTCAAGGACAACTTCATTTGACTTTAGAGCCGTAGAGAAGTAAACGAGACTCTTCTCAAGCTTTAGCATCTGAATGAGCTCCTTGTTCTTCATGGACTTGTGCAAATCCTGCTCTATCCTTGTACTGGTCTTGTCAATATGCTTTAGAAACTGAAGATACCGTGTAGCATTTTTATGGAGTATCTGAAGCACAAATCTCGTCTTGTACTGTGTAAAAAAAGCTTTAACCTTGTTGCTCATAAAATCTTTAAGCAATGTATCTTCCTTCAAACAAACAGTTATAATTATATGCTTGATAAGTATAATGCCAAGAGGAATAGTAGTATAAACATTCATTTTACCCTCTTTTTCTACAACAGGCATATCAACAATTATAAGAGTCTGTCCATTGTCACTTTCTATTCTCGCACGTTCTTCTTCATCGAGTGCGGCCTTTAAAAAATCTATATCGACATTTAATGCACTTCTAACTTTTTCGATTTCTTCCTCACTAGGTTTTACCAGATTTACCCACACACCTTCATCAAATGTGCTTGTTTGAACTATCTGGTTATTAACTGATTTAAAGATTTCAATCATACAATCACCCTCTTCAATAAAATCAACCGGAAAACTGAGGGTTTATCTGTCAATTACGCCATAATTATGGTTAACGGCATGACAAATAAACCTTTGAACATTAATAAAAATCCTTTTAAGTTACTACTATCAGGGTCATAGTCCATACCGTTCACCTCCATCAATTCAGCTTATAATTATCTTTAATTCATTAAAGATAATTGAATTGACAATTTTCTTAACATTAAAAAAACCGCCAACAAAGAGTGACGGAAAAACGCCATTATAGCTCCTTCACTCGTTGAGCTTTAGCACTATACAACTTTGGAATACAATTCCAGCTACATTAAGTAAAACCTTATTTCGGTAGTACCTGTTGACCCATTGGCATCTCTCGATGTTTCCGGGCAGCAGCGTATATTTGTATAGGAACCTCACCTAACGAATATTTTATTCGCAACCTTAATTATATACCTATATTCAACATAATTCAATATGTTATGCATCTAAATTCAGATTATAAATTCAGATAAATTATATACCATTAAACTTTGCCCCTTCCGCATTTAGGGCAATTCTGTAGAGAAAGGGGAACATCAAGCCCACAGCTATCCAAAAGCCTGCTGTCGGTTAAAACATCCATAGCTGTTCCATCAGCCGATACCTTACCATCCTTAATAACAACAATCCTATTGCATATCTCCATCAACATATCGAGATCATGACTGGTAATAATCTTTGTATGCTCAAAACTTCTTAATATACCCATAATATTTTTTCTCGCCCTATGGTCAAGTGCAGAGGTAGGTTCATCCATAACAAGTATATCAGGTGTCATGGAAAGCACAGTTGCTATGGCTGCAGCACGTTTTTCTCCTCCCGACAACTTGAAAGGTGCTCGGTCTTTCAAATGCAATATTCCAACCTTATCCAATGCATCAAGCACCTTTTTTTCAACATCTTTCTCATCTAGCTTATAATTTCTAGGTCCAAAGGCCACGTCATCATATACCGTAGGCATAAAAAGCTGATCATCAGGGTCCTGAAAAACCATTCCTACTCTTTGTCTTATAAAAGGCAGTGTTTTTTTGTTTACCGGTATATCACCGACAACAATCTCTCCCTTATCGGGAAAGAGAATTCCCATAAGCAGCATAAGCAGGGTGGATTTACCTGCCCCATTAGCTCCTATAATCCCAACAGACTCTCCATGGCCGATACTAATTGTTATGCCATCTATGGCCTTGTGCCCGTCGGGATATGAAAAATGCAAATCTTTTATCTCCAATTTATGATGACTCATACAAAAAACACTCCTGTAATCATTGAACCTATAAGCACAGGCAAATCAAACAATCTTGCCGCTGCAAAAAATATTATCCAACAAACCCAATATATATTATCCTTTAAATTTACTTTCAAAACACTTCCGAAGTTAAAGTCACCTGTAAATCCCCGGGCACACATTGCATGATAAACCCTCTGTGCCCTGTCAAATGTCCTTATAATAAGTTGTCCCGAAAATGAAGCCCAGGCACTTCTATGTATGCCCTTCTGCTGTGGAGCACGTATTGAATAGGCTCTTAACATCCTTGCAACTTCTTCCGTCAAAACAGATATGTACCTATATGTCAATAACAACTGTAGTACAAATATCTTTGGAACTCTTAACGTCCTTAAGGCACCGGCTATTTTATCCATGCCTGTCGTTGCTAAGAGCAGCAAAGCTGCAGTAACAGCCAACAACGACTTTATAAAAATAGAACCGAATGTGATCCATCCCTTAGATAGCTCAATTCCGCCAACAATAAATGTTTCACTTTCAAGCAAAGGATTTAGTATTCCTACACCTATAATAAACGGCTCTATAATAATAATCCTTTTTAATATCGGTGCTTTGGGCAAATCCGATACAATAACAATTATAACAGGATATAAAAAAAACGGTAGAAGCCGACCTATATCATACCTGCCAAATGACATTACTACAGTTATAAAAACAACTGTAGTAATGAGCTTTATAAGAGGATGAATATCGTGTATGGGAGATTCTCTGCGTGCCAGATCATCCATATGCTTCATATTGTATAATGAATTCACAATGCCTGACATAATAATCAAATCCTCGATTTTAAATTTATTTTTCTTCTTCTTAATGCATTTGCAATAAAGCCTACCAAAGCAACAAACCCTATGGTTACGATGCCCCCAACAATACCGGACAAAGTTTTAAGTTCATAATCGGGCAATAGAGCAGTTTTACTTTGTACATTGGACATGGTATCATAAATGCCACCCGAAGCTTCAATTTCCGGCTTGCCTGAAGTCTTAAAAATAGACCATTCAAGACCGTCAGGATTTGATGAAGCAAGCCATGAAAGTCCTCCTCCAATGATCAAAGCCAAAACAAAAAATACAATCAATATTTTCTTTAAGGATACTGCACCTAATCTTTCTCCTGAAGCCGCCCTCTCCAAAATCTCAGGCCTTGAATTCCGTATAAAAGCCACAACAGCTGCGGTAATAAAGCCTTCAATTATTCCTATTGCAATGTGTATAGGCTGCATAAACATTAAGAATGTTTTAAATGGTAGGTCTGTTTTACCGGATAAAACAGTTTCAAGAACAACGCTTAAGGAGCCCATCTGCAGACCAACTACCGATGATATCAATGATGCTGCAAGTATTCGTCCGGTGCTCACAGTCTTTTTAACAAATTTTTTATAAATAAACGGGTACGCAATAAAACAGGTATAAAAGCCCAGATTAAATACATTACATCCGTAAGCTAAAAGTCCGCCGTCACCAAAAAGAAGTGCCTGAATCAACAATATGGATGCCATTGTAAGAAACCCGCCATAAGGCCCAAGCATTATTGCAAGAAGCAGCCCTCCTCCAAGATGTCCGCTTGATCCTGTTCCGGGTATTGAGAAATTTATCATTTGTGCGGCAAATATAAATGCACCCATTACTCCCATTAATGGAATTTTCTTCTCATCCATATCATTCTGTACTTTTTTAATGGAATATGCTGCAACTGCAGTAGTCGCAGCCATCATTGTTCCTCCAACCAGCGGAGAAATCAACGCATCAGCCATATGCATGTTATCAACTCCTCTATAAAATAATAACCCAAAAAGGGTAAATTTAAGCTTTGTCCCTTCATGGGTTTTTCTTAAGTCAATTTCGTAGTGGTAAAAATTATAATTAAAAATTATAATTAAGTAAACTTGGGAATCTTCATGATTCCATTAGTAGGTTTAATATATCACAATTCAAATCATTTTTCAATTGTGCATAATCATACTACTTGAAATACACTTTATTTTTTACCGGGAAACTTCCATTAAAGTTAATAGGAACTCCTAAATAAGTTGTCCCTTCATTTTTCCATACCTGAATATGCAGATGTGGTATGGTTGTGTTACCGCTGTTACCAATCTCCCCTAGAAGCTGTCCCTGCTTTACTTTATCACCTAGAGCAACCTTTATGCTTTCTTTTTTCAAATGATGCAATGCTATATAATAATTTTCTTTATATTTTATAACGATATTATTGCTTGGAACATAGAGTTCATTTTTTGAAGGATCAAGATCATCATTCCCATCTTCTACGCTCCATACCTCACCTTCGCATGGACTATATAAAGGTTCGGAAAACATCTCATACTTGTTTAAGTCTTTTGGCAAATCATTATTAAACAAAAAATCCAGTGTATTAAAGCAAAAGCCAAATTTATTTAATTTAACAATATCTGTTGAGAACTTATTTAATGTATCTTCTTCTGTTCCAAATTTCCATGCATGATAGTGATAATTGGCAAGAAAGCTTGAGGCTCCATTACCTCCCTGCATTACCGCATAGGCTCCGTTTTTAAATGGAAACATCAGCTCTATTGGCTCTTCATCATAGAAAAAGCCCCTTATTCCAATTACGTTGACATACCCCATAAGCAATATGGAAATGATCCCGGGAATAGCAAGGACTATACCTTTTATAGTTGCATCACTAAAAAATTTCATTCCTCTACCCTTAATAAACGCCACAACTGCAGAAGCCAAAAATAATGCCAGCAGAATATAGTTTGTGTAATAACCCACAGATGATTCCCTGAAAGGTGTCCAAAATAAAGCCAGAATAAAAGTTCCTATTGCAACCATCTTTATTAAAAGTCCAAATTTACTTCTGTTTTTTGATTTCCACAGCCAAACTATGAGGAAAACAGGCAAAACCAGATACAGAAACAGCTCTACATAAGTGCTTTTTAAACAATTTCCTATGAATTCAAAGATATCGTTCATTTTGACCTCTCCCTAAGAAATTATTAAGAATTCAAAAAAGTATCATCATATGAAAATGATCTTTTCATATTGCCTTTATTAATTATATTTCATTTTCTACCGGAAAACAAACTTATTTTGCTTATATTGGAGGTTTTTTGGATATCATGCTAAGCCTTTCAAAAAATACTAAAAGCACCTGCAAGTTTTATCGTTTTAGAATTGCAGGTGCTTTTAAAAATATATTAATACCTTAGAAGGATTCCTTAAGTAAGGATTAAAATATTATCTTCCCTTCTGAGTCGGTGTTGTTTTAGGTGTCTCTTTAGGTGTTGAAGAATTATCAGAATCTCTGTTCTTATGCTTTTCCATGTGCTTGCATTTAGATTTCATCATTTCCTTTATTAATGCATCTTTCTGTGCTTGGGTTATTGTTCCTGCCTTTACCAGATCATCAAATATTCCCTTTAGATCTTTTTTATCTTCTCTTGCTGATTTTATAGCATTCTCTATTGAGTTTTTTTGTTCACTTGTTATTACCTTTTCTTTTACTAGGTTTGACAGGCATTCACCCATCATTTTATCAAAGCATCCAGCTCTTTTATGATCTTTTCTATTTTCTCCTTCTTTATCAGACAGCTTTCCTTTTTTACTGCTTGGAGTCACCGTAGTCTTTGTTGGAGTTACTGTAGTTTTTGTTGGAGTTGGAGTACTTGCACTTACAGGATTTACTGCAAATACACTTGTTGTAATCAGGCATGCTGTAACTGCTGAAGTTGCTATAAATCTCATAATCTTCATGAACTTTAACACCTCTTTCAATTAATTTAATATATAAAAATTGAAAATTAACAGGATTTAAATTTGAATCCCGAACATAATTATTGTACATCAATATTAAAATTTAAATGCCCGCTAAATTGAGGCAGAATTAAGTTAATAACTGTCAAACTCAGAATTATAGCCGAAAATAAAGTTTAATAACCTCGATTATAAATAAAACTGTACTTTTTAGTAATTTCTCCATCACATATTAATGTGGCAAAAATAAAGCATAATTGATTAAAGCCTGATATTTTACCATGTTCATGATAAAATAAATGTAGAGGTGAATATAAATGGCTGATAAAAAACTAATTTATATAGCTGATGATGAAATTAATATTTGTAATATAATAAAATCCTTTTTGGTAAAAGAAGGATTTGAGGCAGAAACATTCAATGACGGACGTTCACTGCTCGATGCTTTTAATGAAAAACCTGCCGATATGCTGGTTATAGATGTCATGATGCCTGAGTTGGACGGTTTTTCCCTTTGCTCGGCAATCAGGCAAAAAAGCTCCGTACCTATAATAATTGTATCCGCAAAAGATACCGAACCAGACAAAATAATAGGTCTTAATTTGGGTAGTGATGATTATCTCACAAAGCCATTTAGTCCAATGGAGCTCATTGCAAGAATCAGGAGTATTTTCCGCAGAATTGAACTGGATAAGACACAGAATATAAAGTCAGGCACTCTGTCTATAGCCGATGTTGAAATAAATAGAGATTTGAAGCAGGCCTTAGTCCATGGAAATAACTTGGGACTCACAGGTATGGAATTTTCACTTCTTAATTATCTTGTAGAAAACAAAAACAAAGCCATTTCAAGAAGTGAACTTCTTGATAAGATATGGGGCTTCGAAAATGAAGTAGAAACAAGAGCAACCGATGATATGATAAAAAGGATTAGAAAAAAGCTTTCAGATATGGGATCAAGTTTGAAAATCGAAACTGTTTGGGGTTTTGGATTCAAAGTTGAAGAAAAGGATTGATATTATGAAGAGGAACACCATAAAATGGAGGATTTTTAAATATAATATATCAGTCATAGTTGTTATGATTGCACTGACAACAATAGTATTCAATATAGCAATCCGGCTATATATTGAAAACGATGTCAAAGAACAGTTAAAATCCATTGCATCCAGTGCCGAATCAACAACCCTGCACAGAGGTCCAGATTTTTTCCCTAAAGAAGGCGAGAAACGTGCTTCTCCAAAACTTCAAGGCAATCAAAGTCCAAATCGGCTTGAAAAAAATGATCCGTTCAGGTTCTATTTATCTTTAGATCGTTCATTACGCGAACAAGCTTCCCTGTTGAATGCGGATTATATCTTACTCGATAGCAGCAATAAACCTATAACATATCTAGACGGCGAATATTTCAAGGTACCCGATAATATTTTAAGCAAATTTACTAAAGCGGTTGAAACACTGAAGAATAAACCTGTACAGCAGTATATGGATTTTAATTTGGACGGCACATCCTATATAGCAGTATTAAAGCCGGTTCATGATAAAAACAATTTCGGTCTGGGTTGGATTATTGTATATTCCAGCATGAAAAAGGTCAATCAATTGCAGTTGGTAATTAACATGATACTCTTAACCATTCTAATTTTATCTGCACTTATTATCAGCATTTTTTCTTCACTCGTGGCAAAGAAGATATCTGCCCCATTTTCTTCTTTAAACAAGCATATTGGAGAAATTGCGGAAAGAAATTTCGGGAAAAAAATCCACGTGCCGGTTGATGACGAATTACAGGATTTTGTCAACAACATAAATACCATGTCTGAAAAATTGGAATCATACGACAAGGCACAGAAGACTTTTCTTCAAAATGCTTCTCATGAATTCCGAACTCCGCTTATGTCCATCCAAAGCTATGCAGAGGGTATTAAGTATGATGTCGTGGACAAAAATAATGCATCCGACATCATAATAGATGAAACAAAGAGAATGACCCATCTTGTGGAAGATTTGCTCTATTTATCACGGCTTGATACCATTGAGGAAAACTATAGCTTTGAAAGCATTGATTTTAGTGAGCTTATTAATACTTGTGTTGAAAGAATGAGCGGGATTGCTGCAAATAATAATATAACTATTACTTGTGAAATAGAAACAAGTGATTTAGTAATAAACGGTGACTTTGAAAAACTATTAAGAGCATTTGCAAATATAATAGGCAACTGCATCAGATACGCCAAATCCACAATACATATAAGATCCAAATTGGTTGGAGGTAACGTTATAGAAACCGCAATCAGTGACGATGGCCCCGGAATTGATAAGGATGAGCTGCCCATTATTTTTGAGAGGTTTTATAAAGGAAAGAAAGGACATTTCGGTTTAGGACTGGCCATAAGCAAAAACGTGATAGAAAAACATAACGGTACAATTTCTGCAGAGAATTCCGATAACGGTGCAGTGTTTACGGTCTGCCTTAGGGTGTTGAAATAAAAAAATTAAAGCGGTAGATCATCAACTACCGCTCAATATTATTCCTTCCTGTAAATAGCAGGCAAAATATATTTGAATTTTGTTTCTTCACGGATTAACGACTCAGAGTGGCCTATAAACAAGTACCCTCCCGCCTCCAAAAAATCATAAAATTTATTCACAAGCTCAATCCTTGTTTTTAAATCAAAGTAAATCATTACATTTCTGCAAAATATAACATGAAATTTTCTCTTGAAAGGAAAAACTTCCTCCATAAGATTAAATTTTTTGAAAACCACTTCTTTTTTTATGTTATCGCTAATGACACTTTTTTCTTCATCTATTTTTTTAAAATAATTAAACTTCCATTTTTGAGGCAGCACTTCAATAGACTCATTTGAGTAAATGCCGTTACATGCTGTTTCAAGAACCTTTGTAGATATATCCGTTGCCAACATTACAGTATTCCACAGGCTTTTTTCCGTCCCAAAGTACTCATCTATGATCATGGCAATTGTATATGGCTCTTCTCCGGTAGAACATCCGGCACTCCATATACGCAAATCCTTTTTTGCCGATTCTGTTTTTTCAAGGTATGGAAGTACTGTGTTTTTAAAAAAGTTAAAATGGTCCGGCTCCCTCATAAAATATGTATGGTTTGTTGTTACTTTGTTGACCAATGTTGTTATTGCATTTCCGGTTTTGTCAGACATAACAACATCCAGATATTCAGAGAAGCTATTAAAACCGCTTTGCTCTATATAGTTCTGAAGCCTTCCAATAACCAGTGCTTTTTTATTGGAAAGATTAACCCCGTATTTTGTTTTAACAAAATTCACTAGATTATTAAATTCTTTTTCCGTTATTGGTTTCATATTATTCACCGATTAGTTTTTATTTCATCAAAATCACTTAATAGCTTTTTGCAATCAAGTATCAATTTTGTATTATCGTCTACCTTACCTATGCATTTTACGTACTTAATTTGCTCACAAGATACATTTTCGGCCGGTGCTATACTTTCATCAGAAATCCAAAAAACCTCAGCTACATTGTCTACAATCAGTCCTAATGAAATATCGTTTTCTTCAATCACCATTATGCAAGTCCTGTCATTACAGCCCTTTGTATCACTGTCAAACCCCAGTCTTATATCAATAACCGGGATAATCTTTCCCCTTAGCTTTATAGTCCCTTTTAAAAAACCGGAAAACTCAGGTACCTCTGTAATTGCTTGCAATCCCATAATTTCAGCTACATACTCTATTGGTATCCCATACTCCTCCCTGTCTAATGCAAATGCCAGATAACATTTTTTCTGATTATCAACAACTCCTAAAGACTCTTCGAGTACCAGTTCCATTTCACTACTCCTCTCCTTAGATTTTTTAATTCACCAACCAAATGTTTATATTAATTTATCGTACATAAACTCAAAATTTATTACACTCTTTTTATTTTCTTTTAAAACAGTAAATCCAAACCACTATTTACACAGCTCTGTATAATCATAATAACTAAAAAAAGTAATATTAAAGGGTGCGGGGTTAATTACTTAAACCCAACACCCTGAATTGTTAATTTTATTATTGATATTCAATCTTTTTTGATTCCCAAGCCGTTCCAGTATGTTCCAGATAAAAATGTTCCTTTATTTTATTCAATGCCCCCTTTTTTTCTCTTTCTTTTTTTTCTGTTTCATTTCAAACTTAATTTGCTTTAGCTCTTCCCTTTTTTCTCTGGAGGTCTGTTTTTTTTCCACTTTTTTAAGCTCATTCTCCAGTTTCATGGCTTACTGTGCCTTTGTACCTACACCGGACTTGGATATTTCCTTCTTTACAATGCGGTGAAGGTTTCAAGCATTCCATCATAAACCCTTTCAAAAACGCCAACCCAAAAAGGTTCTTCAAAGAACACTGTAAGTTTAATATGCATTTGTCGTTCCTCCTGTTAACTTTCTTATAAAGAGAATGGACAACCCCAGGAGGGCAGGTTACTGACAGGAATTTTCCTGCATCCGGACTACCAACCGGATCGTGTTTTTATCTCTTACCATATATTATAAATCGTTCCAATTAACCACGTCAAAAACTTTTTTAGCGTTCATTTTTAGGGTACATATACCGTTTGATATAATCCAACCCTAAACGAAAAAACGGCATGGTCGCAAATCAACGACTATACCGAATTTTTCAAAAATTAATAATCCCTATATATTTAAATTAAGCTTTTGTTACTTCACCATAAGCCCATTCAAGCCACTGAAGCATGCAAGCTACATCTTCCTTATTTACTGTAGCACCGCACCAGAAACGCAATCCTGCAGGTGCATCCTTATAGGACTTGCAATCATATGCAGCACCTTCTTTTTCCAACAATTTAACAAGAGCACCTAGCTGTTCCTGATCCAGCTTTATTTTTAAGCAAACCGATGTATTGGAACGAATATCCTTGCTTACCGGAAGAAAATCAATCCAATCATAGGTTTCAACAAACTTTTCTATTTCATTGAGGTTTTCAGTGCTTTTTTTGATCAAGCCTTTGAGTCCGCCTATTGACTCTGCCCATTCCAATGCCTTTATATAGTCTTCAACGCACAACATTGATGGTGTGTTGATTGGTGAACCCTCAAATATGTCCATTATAAGCTTATCTTTCTTCCTTAATTGGAGAACCTTAGGCATTGGCCATGGTGGAATATAAGATTCGATCCTTTCTACAGCACGAGGTGACATGATCAGCATACCATGAGCACCTTCTCCGCCTAAAACCTTTTGCCATGAGAAAGTTAAAACGTCCACTTTGCTCCACGGAATTTCCATAGCAAAAACAGCTGAAGTCCCATCAACAATTGTCAAGCCTTTTCTGTCATCCGGGATCCAGTCACCGTTCGGTATTTTTACCCCGCTAGTTGTTCCATTCCATGTCATAACTACATCATGATCAAAGTTTACTTTTGAAAGATCCGGCAAGTATCCGTAATCTGCCGAAATGGATTGTACATTCTCAAGCTTAAGCTGGTTTTTAACATCGTTTGCCCATGTTTTTCCAAAGGATTCAAAGTTAACCACATCGACTCCTCTCGGGCCTAAAAGATTCCACATTGCCATCTCTATAGCACCGGTATCTGAGCCAGGAACCATACCGACAATATAATCATCAGGTATTTCAAGTATTTCCTTCGTCTTTTTGAGGGAATATTTCAGCCTCTCTTTGGCGATTGCACTTCTGTGAGATCTGCCTAATAGTGCACTATTTAAAATATCAAGTGAAAATCCCGGATACTTGGAGCAAGGACCGGAAGAAAAGTTGGGATTTTGAGGTTTAACAGCAGGTTTCATATTAAATCATCCTCTCGTTATTTATGTTGAAAATCAAATATTTAGTCACACAAAACATAAAAGCTGCAAGCTGTATGCAACCATCTCTTACAAGTATATTTAAGTTTTTTAATTAAATCAAGCACTTTTAATCATTATAATAAATCCTATTAATATCCTATCACAAATTGTACTCCTAATGAGTTATTCCTTAATAGCGTAGAAGCCTGCCTGCATATAAGAAACCCACAGTATTTCAACAGTTGAAAATCCTGTATCTCTCATTAAGCCAATGTGCTCCTCTATATTGACAGGGAAATATTCACGACCAAACCTTTCAACATGTTTTTGGGCTTCTTCCTCATTTTTGCCGCAAGACATCTGAAACCTTTTCCATCTATCCAAACCGACCTTAATACCTGAAGCAGTAAATGGGCGGATATTCTCGAATGTAATAAATATTCCTCCACTCTTTAACATCCTGAAGCAATTCTCAACTGATGCTTTCCTACCTTCCCGATCAAGATAATGATGAGCCTGAATAGCAGTAATTACATCGAATTCATTCTCAGGCAGTTTTAAATCCCGGGATGCTACAGGATCCAAAATTTGAACCCTGTTATTTTTATTATGCAATAGCTTTTTTCTTGCAATAGAAAGCATGTCCTTTGATGGGTCCGCAAGAAAAAAAATGGTGTTTTTAAAGCTGTTTAAAGCCAAATCTGCAAGTGTTCCTGTTCCACAGCCCGTATCAAGCCATTTTTCAGGAGAAGGATTTATAGATTTAACAAGATCTATAGTTCCAGAATGAAAGTATTCATAATTGGGAATTGTAGACCTAATCTTACCGTCATATTCTTCTGCCTTATGTGCAGTGGTATTGTCATTCAAAATATACGCCTCCTTACAAACCTTAAAAATATATATCTGAAAACTCCACATTTATAGTCTCAATCCTACTATCGGAAAGTCTGTCGACTGTTGCAGCAGCCTCATCCAAAGCATTATTGCAGGATTCTTCCTTTTCTAAAGCCGGAAAAACTATTATAAATTCACTTCCCTTTCCATACTCACTTTCAACTCTAATTGTCCCACCATGAAGCTCAACAAATGATTTAACAAGGGATAAGCCTATTCCACTTCCCTCATGGCTTCTTGTAAGAGATTTGTCTACCTGACGGAATCTTTGAAAAATCAGCTCCTGCTTGTCCTTTTGTATTCCTATGCCATTGTCCTTAACAGAAATGATTATTTTATCCTTATCGTCATAAATATTCACATTGATTCTACCGTCATTCTTTGTAAATTTTACAGCATTTGAAAGTAAGTTGAGCATTATTCTTTCGATTATATCGGGATCACATTCCATAAACTTCTCTTGTACATTGGTATTGAACTCCAGTTGAAGTCCTTTACTCTTAATAAAATCCGCAACCGAAAGGGTAATGTCCTCCACAACATTTACTATATTGTATTCTTTCTTGTTCAAATTATAAAATCCTGCATCTATACGCGACATATCTATCAAATTGTTTATAAGTCGAATAAGCCTGCTACAATTTTGCTTCATAGAGTTCAGATGTTTTATCATCCTACTGTCATCATCATGATCGTTTTTAATGTAAATATCGAACAATTGAATGGAGTTTAATATAATATTTAGAGGTGTCCTGAACTCATGGGATATGTTTGCAAAAAACTCAGACCTCAATTTGTCATACTCAATAGCCTCATAAGCTTTTTTAACCTCGGTAATATCCTGAATCTGTCTGACATAATATAGGGGATTACCCTCATTATCACGAACTAACGAGCAGCTCAGAAATACCCATATAGGATAGCCGTCTTTATGAATATATCGTCTTTCAACGTGATAATACTGTATTTCTCCTTTCAAAAGCTGATTAGTGAGATTAACATCTGATTCCAGATCATCGACATGCATAATATCTTTATATGTCATATTATTTAGTTCTTCATGGGAATACCCTGTTATGTCACATACAAAGCGATTAACTTTCAGCCACTTACCGTCAAGACCCACAATTGCCATGCCAACTGCTGCATATTCAAAGGCATTCTTGAACCGCTCTTCACTTATATTCAACTGTTCTACCTTTGTTCTATAAGGATAAGTTACAGCACTTATGAATATACCTTTAAAAAGAAAACAATACGATATAAATTTGAGGATATGCCCCCAAACATTATAAAATGAATAAATACTATCATAAATTGAGAATAATATTTCCACAGGTATGGCAAAAATTATTGCCGATAAAATATATTTATATGTCAATAACTCTCTTCTATTTACTTCTTTTACTAGAGCAGGAAGACAACAAGCAAATAATATGAATATTACACATTCAATAATAGCTCTATAAACGGTAGGTCCATCATCAGACAATATCATTGGAATAAATTCAGGAAAATTAAAAAGTATTAATGATGTAATAAAAGAACCCATCAAAGAAACTATTAACATAACCCATTTATTAACATTAACTTTAGAAAAGTTATATATCAATGTTAATATACAAATTGCCTCAATAAGCCTTCCTATTATGCCAAACTTCGTAAACAAATCTTTATGATCCACCGGTGCAAATCCAAGAGAAGGAAAAAACAAAGCATGAAGAGCAGTAAAAATAGCTACACTAAGAAACGCAAAACCGACACACCTAATACTTTGTGAGTTATTATCATATGTATACCATATAATTATAAATATTGAAAGAGAGATGAACACACATAAAAGCTCAAATATTGTATGAACTAAGCTAACGTTATCCTTCCAAATATCCAGTGTCAAAAAATTAGCAGCTAACCATGTTACAATTAGAAGCAATACATTTTTTGCTATGAAGACAAATATATTCCATCGATCATTCCCACAATTAGCATTAAAGTATTTTTTTTGTTCCACTTTATACCTCTTCAATATTTATCATGTTTTTACCACTAAAATTATACAACATTTTTTAAATACATTGTACCATTTTGATTTTAATTTATATAAAATTATCAGTAGGGTGTTTTGACAATAATGTTTTATTGTGGTATTGTAATTACATTAAATTCAATTTCAATAATGTTATCAAAGGTTCTTGAATATGTGACATTACATATTTAAGCTAAGAGGGAAACAGGTGCAAATCCTGTACGGTCCCGCCGCTGTAATTGGGGAGGGTTCACAAAAAGCCACTGGATGAAGTCCGGGAAGGCGTGAATCCCATGAACCTAAGTCAGAAGACCTGCCTTTGAATTAACACCATAGACTCTACGAGCGATAGGGGGGTGTAGGATGCTTATTTACTATTACGGTAATTACTTTTAGTCTCTTAGCCCTTTAGGTTGAGAGACTTTAATGTTTTTGCAAATGTTTTTGCATTAAAATAATTTTACCGTTTGGAGTGTTGATTATGTTTAGTAAAAGGTTATTATTATGGATTTCCATTATTATATTTACATTATCAATTGCCGGTTGCAGCCAAATGCAGTCTTCACAAAGCAGTGAAAAGCCTATAAGCACACCGGCAAATGACAATGTATATCCATTAGCAATTAAAGACTCCTATGGCAGGGAGATAAATATAGAAAGTGAACCCCAAAAAATAATATCTATCGCACCCAACATTACTGAAATAATATATGCTATCGGCAAGTCATCAAAGCTTATAGGCAGATCCGAATACTGTGACTACCCCGAAGATGTTAAAAAGATTGCATCGGTGGGTGCCATAGAAGAACCAAGCATTGAAAAGATAGTTGAATTAAAGCCCGATCTGGTGCTGGTATCAACCCACTTTAAAAAAGAAGTTGTCCAAAAACTGGAAGGTATGGGAATAAAAATAGCCGCCTTCTATGGAGATGAAAACTTCGAAGGTGTATATTATACAATTGAAAAAGTAGGTATGGTATTAAATGCAAAGGATAATGCCAATAAACTTATAGAAGATATGAAGGCTAAGGTGCAAAATGTTGCAGACAAGGTTAAGGACAAACCTTCGCCAAGCGTATATTATGTTTTGTCTTATGGAAAAATGGGTGATTTTACTGCGGGAAAAGACACATTTATAGGTAAAATGATTCAAATGGCAGGCGGAAAAAATGCCGCCGACGATGCCGAAGGATGGTCATACAGTTTAGAAAAGCTGGTAGAAAAAAATCCGGAAATACTTATCTGCTCTAAATATTTCAATTCAAAGCAAGGCATTGAAAGCACCAACGGCTACAAGGATTTAGCGGCGGTAAAAAACGGAAAGCTTTATGAAATTGATAACAATATGCTTGACAGGCAAGGCCCCAGACTGGCAGACGGACTTATAGAGCTTGCCAAAATTATACATCCCGAAGCCTTTAATCAATAAAAATGTTAGTGCGATAGCATTGAGAAATGAGGTTATAAAATGATATACGTTGAAAAAAGGCCTATAATAAAATTAATATTATGTATACTCATCTTGGGCTTACTGGCTGCAGTCATTCTCTCAGCTACATTTGGTGCTGCACATATATCATTTCTGGATGCTATAAGAATTATGGTTTCTAAAATTCCTATCATAGGAGGACTCGTATCGACAGATGGTTTGGATTCCTCACATGTTATGATTGTGCTTAATCTAAGGCTTCCGAGAATAATCCTGTCAGCCCTTGTCGGTACCGCTCTCGCTGTTGTAGGTTCTGTACTTCAAGGTATGTTTAAAAACCCCATGGCAGACCCTTATGTGATGGGAATATCCTCCGGTGCATCTCTCGGTGCTTCAATTGCAATAGTAGCAGGGCTGGAATATACATTTTCAGGCATTGGATTCATAACAATATTTGCTTTTATAGGTTCAATACTGACAATTGCTCTTATATACAACATAGCAAGAGTTGGAAGCAAAATACCGCCGACAACTCTTTTGCTGGCAGGAATAGCAATAAACTTTATGCTGCTGTCATTGGTTTCGATAATTATGGTATTTAATCGTAATCAAGTGGAGAAAATAGTGTTCTGGACTATGGGAAGTGTATCCTCTGCAAGCTGGAACCAGATAGCTTTTTTATTCCCGCTAGTATTGGCAGGCTTGGTGGTCATATTGCTTTTTTCAAGGGATCTCAACCTTATGTCGGCCGGTGAAGAAACTGCGAAAAGCTTAGGAACTGAAGTGGAAAAAGTAAAAAAGATTCTTATTGCAATATGTTCTTTGCTTGTAGCCGCATCTGTGTCGGTAAGCGGCACCATTGGTTTTGTAGGCCTTATTATACCTCATGCAGTGAGGCTTTTGTCAGGGTCAGATCACAGGTCACTTCTTCCATTTTCAGCAGTGGGTGGTGCAATATTTATGGTGATTTGCGATACCATATCAAGAAGTGCCGCTGCACCTGCGGAAATTCCGGTAGGAGCCGTTACATCCATATTGGGATCACCATATTTTATATATTTATTGTATAGGAATAAAAAGAAGGTGTTTAATTGATGAATGGGAAAAAAATAATTGTCATAAATAAATTGGACTGGGCTTATGGAAAGCATAATATATTGAATAATATCAACCTTGCAATATATGAAGGTGGAATATACGGTATTATCGGTCCTAATGGCTCCGGAAAAACAACCCTTTTGAAAAATATTGCCCGCTGTCTGGTCCCTAAAAAAAATTCCATACACATTGCCGATAAGGATATAACCCAATTTTCCAATAAGACTTTGGCTAGGGAAATATCCTATGTGCCCCAGAACACAGATTTGGAGTTTGAATTTTCGGTAATGGATGTTGTTTTGATGGGAAGAAGCCCCTACATAAAAAGGCTTCAGTCCGAAAGCTCAAATGACATTGAGATAGCAGAGCGTGCCATGAAAGCTACCAACACATGGCATTTAAGGGATAAAAGTATAAACATGGTAAGCGGAGGAGAAAAGCAAAGAGCTATTATTGCTCGTGCATTAACACAAGAAGCCAATATAATGCTCCTGGATGAGCCCGTTTCCCAACTGGACCTACATCATCAGCTTGAGATTATGGATATATTAAAAAGACTTGTCATAGAGAATAAAGTTACTGTAATAATGAGCATTCATGATTTAAATATTGCAGCTCAGTTTTGCGACAGGCTTGTCCTCATGGATAAGGGAAAAATTTTTAAAGAAGGAATACCAAATGACATTATAAAGGAGGATATCATTTACTCGGTATATGGTGTTAAAGCCATAGTAATGAAAAACCCTGTAACCGGTACTCCCCATATAATACCGTACGGAAACCAGAGTGATGTTCACCGGAAGTCTTCAGGAGATTAATGAATTAATATATAATGCTTTCCAACACAGTGTTATTCATACTGATCCAATGTTTTAAAAACATAACCCTTATTTTTTAAGAGCGTTATAACATCAGGAAGAGATTCGACAGTGGTTTCTTTTCCCCCACTGTCATGCATGAGCACAATTATATTATCCTTGCCCTCAATTGACTTAACCACATTATCAATCAATTTTTCAGCAGGTACCTTTATACCTTCCGCATCACCGTTTAAAGCATTCCAATCATAGCTTATATATCCCCTCTTTTTTATTTCTTCTTTAAACGGAATTAATTTTTTACCAAATGACCCACCCGGAAACCTTATGATTTTATTGGAATTCCATTGAGTACCCAATATAGAAACAATAGTCTCTTCACACTTTTGCAAATCATTAATAAAAGCCTCTTTACTTGAATATATCTTGTCATAGTCATGAGAATAAGTATGGTTGCAAATCAAATGTCCCATGGCCTGTGTTTCCTTTAAAATCTCGGGGTTCAAACGACACATCTCACCTAACACAAAGAATGTAGCCTTTATATCAAACTCTTTTAATATCCTTAAAACTTCGGGTGTTATTTTAGCCGTCGGACCATCGTCAAATGTCAGATAGGCAACCTTTTCATCCTTCTTTACGTCATTCTTATCCTCTGTTGAATTCTTATCTTCTGTTGTGTTCTTATCCTCTGCTGAATTTTCATTCTCAAGTACTGTCGATTTTACATCTTCAACCATGTTTTTCTTTAAAGAATTATAACATTTTTGAATTAGACTAATCTTTACATTGCTCGAATGATATAGCTTCGCGAATCCGCTATTAGCTGCATTGCTTTTGTTTAATTCATTTACATTAAAAACACCAATGTCGTACAGTCTTAGTATAATAAGAAACACATTAGCAATTAAACTTGAAAACATAATAATTGTTTTAAGTCTGATTTTGCGTCTCTTTCTATATACCTCCAAATTGCAATAATATCTCCGGCTTAATCGTCCTCTGAATTCTTCTGCAGTAAATCTATAAATCATTTTTCTCCCCCAAACCATAAAGAAGCTTAGATGCTTTCCCAAATGTTCTTTTTGATGTGTATTTAAATTCCCTATGGTTTTACAATATAACTTTATGAATAAAAACAAATTAATAATTGGTTAAAAATAGTTACAGAAGCGTTACATTAGAATTTCAATATAAAAATTCTCATATTTCATCTATTATAGCCTAATATTTACAAATTATCTCAAATATAGTACACTATGATTGGCATTATTCTAATTATTTATAGACTGCTGGTATTTACATAACGCATAGCAATTTGAAATGAGGTTAATAGTCTATGGAGGAAATATATAACAGGAACAATTGCATTAATTACAATTCAAGAAATTCTAGAAAGTATATAATTTATGCGATTATTTCCGGTATAATTATTCTTATTACAGCACTTCTGGTTATTGGAATAATTGGTTTGATAAAAGGACCAAATGAAATAAATCTAGCAGAATCAGGTATTTACCAAGGCCGATTCTCTAACAATCCGTATGTGTGGGGGGGTTTGTTTGTTTTCCCTGATAAATTATCGGCATCTGCAACAGTAGAAGAATACTTCGCATTTGAAACCGTAAGTATTGATAATTCATATCAAATATTTTTGAAGTACAAACTACCAAACGATGATTTCTTAAAAGAAATTGAACGATTGAAAAATATCAGCTGCGAGATTAAGGATTATAACCGCGGTAATGTTAGAAGTGTCACAAAAAATATCAAATATGATGAGACTAATTTTAATTATCCTGCTTATGTAGCATCGTTTGCAAGTCATGATACTTATGAATATGCTCTTATAGACAATGCAAACAAAACTATTATATGCGTATATCTGCAAATGATATCAAAATCGAAAAGTAGGTTTAATAGTGACTATCTTCCGCATTTCTTAACAAAGCAAGATGGAGAATATTGGGATCTGGGCAGTTCGTTGGAAACAGACCAAGAGAAACAAAATATATACTGGCATACCTTTGATGATGGCAAAACATTCACTAATTTTAAAGACTATCAAGATAAACAGTAGTGAATTTAGAAACAAACCATAAATAATTAATTTTCCGCATATAAAAAAACTATTTATTGAAAAGTATAAAAGATTAATGGTATTTAATCTACTTTTTATATAAATAGTTTTTTAAGGTAATAAATTTATCAATTTAATATACTTAAAGCAAAACATTATTAATAACGAAGTCTGTATTCATTTAATAATGAGCCAAATGCTCCAATTGCAAAAATAGCAAGCAGAACCAAAAGAATAGTTAATGATATACCAACAATAATCAAAATACCATTCATTTTGAAATAGCTTTTAAATCCCTTAAGCGAGTCGGATAAATTATAATAATCACCTGTATCTGCAAAACTTCTTATATTGCCGGCTGCATTTAAAAGCTTTACTCCCATAATTATAAATATAACAGCCATTACAGGATAAATAATAAGAACCGGGTTGATAAAAACAGTAAATATACTAAGACACATCAATGAAGCACCAATAATTTGTATTATTGCAACAAATTTCGCCCACCCCGCAAGACTTCTTAATTCTGAGTGGCTGATATTTAACCCGGTACTGTTCTGACTAAACTGATCGTTCCTATTGAATTGATTGTACTGATTTTGTTGATACATGTTTAAATCTTCCATTTTATTCCCCCCAACATTTTTTTATACAACAATTATAATATAAATAGTATAAAATGTCGATTAGTATCTTTCTTTGCAATTTTTTGTATTTCTTTTGTCTTACCTTAACTATTTCTTAACTATTCGGTAATTATTTTTAAGTCACGATATAATAAAATAAAGAATAGAAATGCAAACACCATTTAATATGCCTCTTAACTTTAATCCCACAAATGTAAAATTAATAATTTTTATTGTGCGAGGAGAAAATAATGAAAAAAATAATTATCCCAATATTGTGTTTAATACTGTCAATATCATCATTATCTTTATATTCACTAAAGGAAAACAATTCTATGCTTCTGCCGGCAGTTATAGAACAAGACGGGAGCAATAAATGGGGTTTTATAAACCTTTCCGGCAAATTTGTAATCTCTCCTAAATTCGATACCGTAAATAACTTTTCAAAAAAAGGCTTAGCCATTGTATACACAGACAGCGGTTACAACAGTGAAATCAGTTCATACTTCATAAACAAAAAAGGAGAAATTGTTTTAGGTCCTTTTAATTGTTATGTATCAGATTTCCATAACGGTTATACAGTGGTGTACGAAAACGAAAAAGGGAGCAAATTGGTTGATGAAGGAGGAAAAGTTGTTCTTTCCAGCAAGTATAGACTTGAAAGTGCTTCAGAAGGAATTGTTTTATTTTCAGAGACAAAAAAGGATACTACATTATATGGCTACATGGATATGAAAGGAAATATTATTATAGAGCCAAAGTATATTTTTGCTCGGGACTTTAAAAACGGTTATGCATTTGTGACACTAGCAGAAGATAAAACCGCTTATATTGATACAAAAGGTAATGTTGTTAATAAAAGCGACGTAATTTCTAAGGGTAAAGATGTTTTATGGCCTGTTCCTTTTATGGATGAAAAGACCAATAAATACGGTTATAAGTACTATGACGGCAAGATAGCCATTAAACCAATATATACAGAAGCAGAAGAATTTATAAACGGCATCGCAAAAGTAAGAGTTCAGACAGGCAAGGAAGAATATGAAACAAATCCTGCTCTTATAGATATTAACGGTAAATACATTATAAAGCCCCAATATTCAGGCATTCATTATATAGGACAAGGACTTTATGGAGTTACCGAAAAAGGCTTTGAATACGCAGGGCATTTCAATTACCCAAATGCAATATTTGACAGTGATGGGAAGCAATTAACAGACTTTTTATACTATAACCTTCAGGAATTTAATGGAAATTACGCTTCTGCATGCAGTTCTACCCAGACATTTTTCATTGATAAAAATGGAAATAAGGTCGTTGATCTTCCCACTATAGAAGGAATCGGTACGGTAGAGTTTATTGGAGATATTATAAAAGCAAATTGTGATAATTGTCTGGCATATTACAGGAAAGACGGCTCCCTAATATGGAAGCAAAATAAAGATTATACTTTCGATTCAGGCATTACAGTTAAAAGGATTAAATACAGACCTAACTATTATACATACATCGAATGTCCTGAAATTTCAGGTTTAACAGATTCTGCCTTACAAGAAAAGATAAATAAAAATTTAAGCGATATATTCCTAAAGGATAAAGAAAAAATTGCTCAAGATAACATAAAAAACGAAAGAACTCAGGATGAAGACTTCAAAGTTCAGAAAAACAAAGATCTTCTTACCATTCAAGCCATCGGTTATGTATATCCTATTGGTGCCGCTCATGGAATGCCTTACACCAAAGATTATCCATTAAACATTAAAACAGGTGAAATATATAAGCTTGAGGATCTTTTTAAATCAAATATCAAATATAAAGAAAAACTAACAACCATAATAAGAAACCAAATTGCACTCAATAAAAAAATTACTGATTTTGAATACTTACAGTACATTGACTCAAATCCAACAGTTGAGGATACAATTGGGTTTACAGTACAAAAGGATGCATTGGTGCTGGCTTTTGCCCCTTATGAAGTAGCTCCCTATGCAGCCGGATTCGTGCCATTTGAAATACCTTACGGACAAATTATTGACATCATTGATACAAAAGGTGCATTCTGGAATTCATTTGATAAAGTAATTAAGAATAGTAAAATTCATTACCTCAGTAATATATCTGTTGATTTTTCAGCAAATATTGAAAACCAAATTAAGACATATGAAAATAAAATAATTGAGGCAATAAACACTAATGACTTCAAAAAGGTAGAACCTGTTCTCTATAAGGATAGCAGTTTATATAACGAGCAAAAAGCTTTAGTAAAAAACCTAAATCAAAAGAATATTAAGGAAAAACTTGTAAATTACGAAATATATGCAATGGGATATTTGGATTATACCGATGAGGTAAAGGTATATGTGATGGAAGACATAAGTATAAAGTATCCTTCAAAGAAAAATTACGAGACCTACAAATATAGCTGGTGCTATACATTAAAGTATGACACAAGTGCTAAGTGCTATAAGCTTAGTAAAATCAGCAAGTGGTAGATAAAGAATAAAAATGGGGAGATGTTTTTGTTTGGTCTCCCCAATTTTTTTCACAACCTAAAGCTTAATCAATCGTTGGTACTCCGCTTCAAGTGCCTCCTTATCCGCTCCGGGCATTGAAAGCTTTGAGACAATCTCTGCAATCCTCAACTCCAGCACAATCCGGTCTATATCTTTTGTTTTTTTTGATTGTACTCCGCAGTTCTTATTCATGTATTCTTCAAGCTTGCCATTTATCTCCTTTACAGTACCATTTTCAAAGGCCAAAACTTTAGTTGCCACCTTATTTACAAAGGCAATATCATGGGATACAAAAACAACGGTACCCTCATAATCACACAGCACATTTTCCAATGCCTCAATGGACTCCATATCAAGAAAGTTTGTAGGCTCATCGAGCAACAGTACATTGGCACTTGATACCAATAGCTTTGCAAAAGAAACTTTAACCCTTTCACCTCCGCTCAATACTCCCACATTCTTAAAAACATCATCTCCTCTAATGAGAAGTCTTGCCAATACCGTCCTTACGGCAGACTGGTTCTGCACACTTGTGTCCATTACATTTTCCAAAACCGTTTTATTGTTATCAATGTTTTCAAAGCCCTGCCTAAAGTAACCGAACCTGGCTTTAGGAACAACATATATGTTTTTATGGCTTTTTTCATAAATGAGGTTTAGCATTGTAGTCTTCCCTGTCCCATTATCTCCCCAAAGAGCAACTTTAGAGCCGTTATATATAATAAATTTTACTTTATCGAATAGCTTTCTGGTACCGAAGCTGCAAGTCAAATTATCTGCTGATATGATTATTCTGTTTTCAGGCGGGTTTGTCAAAGAAAAATCCAGTTTAATTGTTGGCAATTCATCAGGTTTTTCTTTAACCTCAAGCCTCTCAAGTCTGCTTTTCAAGCTGTTTACAGCATTATTGAGCTTCTCCTGCTTCTCAGTGGTTTTTCTTCTATGAAGCCTGGCCTCAGAATTTCCCATCCTTTTCGGAGTTTTTCTCATGGATTGTGATCTTGATTGCCTGTCAGCTATTGCTTCGGTAAGCTTAGACCTTTCCATAATGTATTTTTCATATTCCTGTTCCTTATGCCGTAAATCCGTCTCAAGCTGCTCTTTATAATCGGAATAATTGCCGTTGTATACAGTTATTTTTCCATTTTTCACCTCAATAATTTTATTGCAGACACTATCTAAAAGGTCTCTGTCATGACTTATAAGCAATAATGACTCTGCTTTAAAAAGCTTTTCTCTTAGAAGTTCTATTCCTCTATAATCAAGGTTTGCTGTCGGTTCATCTGCAAAAAGAATCACACAGTCTTTGCTTATGGCATTTGCAATCTTTATCCTGGTTCTTTCCCCGCCGCTAAGACCATTGTGATGAGATATATTATTTAAATTGAATTCCTTCTGTGCTTTTAGATCCGCTTCCATTTTTTCATCAGAAAACTGCTTTATATAAGCAATCTCCGCGTATTGCTTTACAAAGCCCTCATCCGGCTGGATACTTTTTGAGAGTATGTTTAAAAGAGTTGTTTTACCTGAGCCGTTTTGTCCAACAATCCCAATTTTGTCACCCTTATATATTTTTAAATCATCAAAACTTACTATAAGCCTGTCTCTATAATACTTTTTTATATTTCCCGCTTCCAAAATAAGCATAAAAAAACTCTCCTTTCACATCCTGATTTAATGTGCCGGAAAGCTTAATTTGTAAATATATAAATTTGCCCTTTAATATCCGAATACATAATTGATTCCACTGCAATAACTCCTGTTAAAAACAGGTAATATCGATCTTTGA
>DAOOVO010000007.1:0-72555 GCA_035370245.1 Pseudobacteroides sp. | reverse complement strand
CAACGACTATGCCGAATTTTTCAGGAATTATAAATCCCTATCTGACCGCTCCTAAAGGTGGTCTTTTTCGTTGTTTGTTTCATTTCTACGATTTATACAAAACATCCCTTAATTCTTTATCAATATGGCCATATATGCCATTGTATTAAACCCATTGTATCTCATAAGATCTGCAATTCTGTCTAGATACTTCTGGTTATGCTCGACTGTTTTTGAAAAGGATTGTATCAGCTTGATCACCAAATCAACAGTCAATTTCTTGTGAAAGCCTGCCATGCCGATTAAAAGCATTTTTATAAGTGAAAAGTGTAATACCATCATCATATATGAGTCAAACAAGGATTCTCCTTTTGAAAATGGAAACATGTTTTTAAAAACATAATTAACAAGATAATTTTCAAGAATGTATTCATGACTGTCCATAAATGGTTCATAGTATTCCTTATAAGCTTTCTGATATCTTTCTCCAACTTCCTCCACCTTGGCATCTACCGTACATTCCAAACCCTTTAAAAAATCTGAAAAGCATTCCAGATAACGTTTACTGTTTATACCCATTAAATAACGTTTGTCGGCCATTTCTTTTAACAGCTTCATCTGGATATTGTATTGTACAGGAATGGAAGAAAGGCTTTCTCTGAGTGAACCGTCTTCTATAATGTTAGAATAGGAAGCGATCAACCCAGGAATATCATTAACTTTTCCTTCCGAAACACGCTCCTGAAACATATTGAAAACCATTCCTAAAATGATAAGTCTCTCATAAAGACGGTAGTTCCTGTTCTGCAAAAGGCTGATGGTAAAGACTCTCAGCTCCCACAAATACTTTACGGGTTTGTTATTAAACTTGAGGTCATGTGTATTAATGTTCCAACTCACAATGTTCTTAATATTTGCCGGTTCTTCCATCTCATCAAACTCTATTCCTTCTTCATTCAAAAGGGCAAGCCTTGCAGCCTCGGGACAGGACATTGTTGCGGAGCGTTCAAGAATGCTATTTAAAGTATTGGCAATTCTGGGATATATGGTGCAAACATCCGAAAGATACTCCTCTCCTCGCTTAAGCTGCATTCTGCACAGCATATTTTCAGTAAGAAAAGGACACTTTTGATCTTCTGAAAATTTTAACTTTGCATAATTTGATTCCCCATGATTTTGAGCTCTATTTCTTTTGACATATTGCTCACAAAGGGGAGTTAACTCTTCATCACGGATTTTCTGGTATTTCTTATAGGTTTCATGGTCAATATTCACTCTCCATCCAATACAACAATTGTCTTCGCACTCTGAGCCAATGCACTTGAAATTCAGCATATATTGGGGTACAAGAACCGCACGCTTTTTATCTCCCATAACTCACCTCGAATTAATATGACTTGAAATACATAATTATATTATCGGCAAGTAAAGAAAAAGCTTTACACAAAGATAAAGAGGCGGAGGAAAAATTCCTCTACCCCTTTGTGAAGCTTGCAAATATATATTATCTGAGGAGCTGCAATACTCCCTGTGGTTGTTGGTTGGCCTGAGCCAGCATAGCCTGAGCAGCCTGGGTAAGGATGTTGTTCTTTGTGAACTCCATCATTTCCTTAGCCATGTCTACATCACGGATACGACTTTCTGCAGCTGTCAAGTTTTCACTTGAAGTACCGAGGTTATTGATGGTGTGTTCGAGTCTGTTCTGTATAGCACCAAGTTTGGATCTTTCACTTGAAACAGCAGCTATACTTTCATCAAGGACTTTAATTGCTGCTGATGCATTTGCAGATGTTGAAACATCAAGTGCATATTCTATAGCTTCATTGTCAGTTCCTTTAGTTACATTAGCAATTGCTGTGTATTTTGCTGTAGCGTCAAGACCCATGCTATCTTTAACAGTTTTAGTCGCACCTGCTGTATCTGATGAAATACCTAATGCTTTCGAACGCATATCCGATATATCAATAGCCATGGATTGGCCTGTATTGGCACCAATCTGCATTATCAATGATTTGTCTGATACAACTGTAATAGCTCCAGGTACTGTCGTAGTTTCATCTTTAAGACTTGCAGCTAAACCTGATATATCTATTAAATTAGTTTTGAAAGCAGTAATATCAGTGCCATCTGGTTGTGCAACCAGTTCAAATTCAAAGGATATACCATTCTCTTCGTATGCAAATTTATCTCCTGCAGTTCCCGGTAAAGTATCCGGTGTAATTACATCATTCAATAATACATCTGTTTTGTTAGCAGCATAACCTTTAATAATAATTTGATTATTACCATTATCTAATTCAATTTCCAAATATGCAACGCCGGCTAAAGCAGCATTGGTTCCGTCAATTGTAAATGTGTTAAATTGTGCTGCTCCAGAATCATAGTCATTCTTTAACGCAAATGTTCCCGTCACATCGGTATCAGTAGCGGCAAATGCAGCCTGGAAATCCAATTCAAGGTTTGATGCACCTGCTTTTTCAAACTCAGCAACATCAAGATCAAAGGATACTCCGTGGAACTGGGCTGAATATACACCATTTACCGCTGCTGCTTTCATAGCATCTGCTGTGATAGTAGTTTCATAATTATATTCATTTGGTGTTGTACTTCCTGTTGCTACTATTGTAATTTTCAGGTCACCGTTTGCAGCTTTGTCAAGGGTTACTGTAGCAGCTTCATTTAAATCAATGTCTTTCCAGTCGATTGCTTCATTTGCAGATGGGTCTGTTCCTATTTCAATACCATTGGCAATTGCTTTCTGCCATGCTTCTTCCGATCCACTAATTGTAATACCCAAAGACCTTGTGAGTGTTATATTTCCACCTGTACCTTCATCAATAACTTTAGTTATTTCTTCAGTTGAAGCAGCTTGTGTTGTAACTATCGCTCTGTCGCCGTTTAGAAGCTTCATTGTGTTGAATTCAGTTGTATTTCCTATTCTATTGATTTCGGATGTCAACTGATTTATTTCTTTCTGGATTTCGCCTCTATCGTCTTCAGTATTGGTGTCGTTTGCTGCCTGTACTGCAAGTTCTCTCATTCTCTGCAGAATGCTGTGTGTTTCATTTAATGCACCTTCTGCGGTTTGAATCAATGATATGGCATCCTGTGAGTTTCTTGATGCCTGATCCAGACCTCTGATCTGACCTCTCATTTTTTCACTTATGGCAAGACCTGCAGCGTCGTCTCCGGCACGATTGATTCTGTATCCGGAAGACAGTTTTTCCAATGATTTTGTACTGTTGGTATTGTTCATTGTCAATTGACGGTAAGTATTAAGAGATGCGATATTGTGGTTTATTCTCATAATAAACTCCTCCTTGATTTTGTTGATTTTAGGGAATCCTTTCCCCTATTATTTTTCAATAAGTATTCAACTACCCGGGTAAGCCTAGCTAAATACTTATTGAAATTTCCTTCACAATATATATCGAATAAATTTTGAGTTTACTTAATAGAATAATTGATAATTTTATTTAAATTATTATTGAAATTTTTACATAGTAACATTTATGTGAAGAATAAAAATAAATAATGGGTACAAATGTCGTACCCACTCTCTTGCAATTTATATGCTGTAATACTACTTATCTTTTCTCCCGAGCAACCTATTGTCAGGCAGCCCTTTAAAGTCTGCAGCTCTTCTATTCTCATCTTGTATTTCCAGATAAACCTCTTTTCTGTGAATAGTTATATTTTTTGGTGCATTAATACCTATTCTTACTTGATCCCCCTGTATATCAACAATGGTTATCTCAATATTATCCCCTATTATTATTGTTTGTTCTTTTTTTCTAGTAAGTACCAGCACTAATTCATCCTCCCCTTTGTTTGAGTTCCTGCAATACATAGTGCTTAATGCTATAGTCCTTGCAATCCAAAACAACCTGCTTACCTTTTTTATTTGTATTATTGATGATTATGGGTGCTTTTAAATTGGCAGTCATCTGCGTAATATCTTCCGGAACCACCACAATACTCAGTACTGTTATATCGCATTTTTCATCTATATTCAGAACTTCAACCTCTCCATCCGGAACATCCACTTCATAATCCTCTTTGATATATTTAGGATCAATCACAACAAAAGCCAAATCCGGCTTATCTACACTTTGCAGCCACCAGAAAACATTATCTTCATCCGAATTGGACAGCAAAACGAATTTTTTAACATACTCAAAGCCCGGTAATCCTTCCGGAAAATCAATTATGCCTTCTTCATTAATCTCAATCTGCCCGAAATGCCTGGTATCAATAAGCATTAACCTTCCTCCTCAGTTTGATTGTCGGGCCCATATGATAATTAACTCTATTTTATCATTAATGGAGGCCCGTTACAATAATTTTACAACAATAATAATTATTCATTAAATTTATACCTTTTCATCAATTTTGTTTTCAGGTATATATTTTATATTGACTGAAGCATATTGCTCCATATAAATTCTAATCATTCCCGGAACATATTTCATATCCAACTCAGCCGGAATATATGTCCCGTCAACACCATTATTTACTCCTTCAGCAGTTCTCTCCGCTTCAATTTCCAAAGAGCCTGTCACTGTGATGGTCGGTCTCACTGAAGGCATTGTGACCATACCGAACTCATGCTGAGTGTAAAAATCCCTTGCAGCTATCTCAGTAATAACTCTACGGCTTTTTTCAATTGCAGCAAGCATATCTCCGTCCTCTGCTGTCTTTCCTATATATTCAAGGACAGCCTGATATCCCCTTTGAGCAAATTCCTTAGTTAAATCAAGGGGCTTTTTAAGTCCGGCACTGGCAAAGCATTCATACTGGTCTATCTCCACCTTAGGAAGCTCTGTCCGAATATTGATTTTAGGCTCCTTGCTGTCAAGCTCCAATACCGCATTTTTAGTTTTCATTTCAAGACTGGCTCGAGTACTCTCAATACCAATTCTTGCATATGTTTGACTCATTTCCAAACCCATATTGCACCATCAATCCCACTTCTTAATACGCTTGTTTCATAAATTATCTAATTATTTATCTTTAAATTATCTTAAAAAGTCCATCAAAGTCGGCTGTATAATCCTTGCTCCGCCTTCTAAGGAAGCTTTATACACATTTTCTTCATTCTTAAGATTCATAATTGTTTCCGCCATATCCACATCTTCATTTTGGCTCATAAGTTGAGTAAAGTTCACAGTGTCGCTTTGAAGCCTGTTCAATGTCAGTTCAATTCTGTTCGTCCTTGCCCCAATGTCGGAGCGGATGCTTATAACCCTGTCCAATAAAACACTCATTTCAGTTATTGAATTGCTTATACCCTCTTGACTTTTTTGGGAGGTTACTGTTCCGTCAAGATTAGTATATATTTTAAGAGCACTTAGTGCATTGTTAATGGCAGGTCCGTCCATAAGGGTAATTTTTCTGTCTCCCTCCACTGAAAACACCAATCTGCCGTTATCATTTATTACTTTAACATTAGCAGCCGCCAGTTCGGGCTCGGAATCAATTGCAGCCTGAATTCCGCTTACCAGGTCATTCAATGTTTTTCCCGGTGTTCCGTCATATGTGTAATCCCCCGGATCAGGTATAGTGATAGTTACATAATCCGGCATGCCATCAACTTTAATTTTAAATTGGTTGTTCTGCTTAAGCACAAGAGGATTGGTACTGCTTGCATCAATTTTTTGCCCTGAAATAAATGAATTGTCATCAGTACGTGCCAACGCATCGATAAATCTATTCATATAAATCAGGAAGTCACCCATATCACCTTTTGTGCCCGACCCAAAAAGCTGAGTTCCCAAAACATTTATATTGAGATTGTCACTTATTCCTATTTGATAGATGATGTCTTCCTTTTTAGATACGGTTATGTTGTTTACAGGATCTGTTTTTATCTTTATTTCATCAAGAAGGTCTTCGGGTTCTCCCTTCTTTAAATACATCCTCACCCTGTTTCCATTAGAATCTGTGGTATTTTTCAAAGAAAACTCAAGCCTTCCGGCATTATTTTTTACTTCTATGTTTTCAAGGTCGGCATAAGAATTGATAACGGACTGTATATCAAATGCCATGTCGTCTAATGTATTGGCAATTCCGTCATAATTCTTTGCAGGCAGAGGTATATCATAGTAGTTTGTACCGTCAAGGCTTATTTGAAATGACAGGTTTGTAGATGTATTATCAACCGGTACTTTAGAAAGATCTATCAATCCGCTCTTTATTATTGCTGTTTCCTCTGATGCAACAGATACGTTGTATGTACCGTCTTCACTTATAAGGGGTATATCGGTAGCATGTCCCGAAAAAACATATCTACCGGCATATGTTGTGTTTGCTATATGGATCACTTGCTCTTTGAGCTGCTCAATTTCCTTTTGTATTTTGCCTTTGTCCTCTGCTGTCAAAGTGCCATTTGCCCCCTGCACAGCCAATTCCCTTGCTCTTTGCAGCACATCAACCAGCATACCCATTGCATTTTCCGTTAACATGGTCCATGAATCGGCATCGTTGGCATTTCTTTTAAATTGATCTATTTCTGCAACATCAGTACGAAGTTTTAAAGCCTTTGCAGCAACTATAGGGTCATCAGAAGGCACCGATATCTTTTTACCGGTAGCCAATTGGGTCTGAAGCTTATCCATTCTGTTAAGGTTTCCGCTAATATACCCGATCATATTATTTATAAGCATGTTATTTGTTATTCTCATTTAAATTCCCTACCTTCCTGAAATTCCAACACGGTTTACCAAAGTATCATATATTGCATCTAAAGTAGAAATCATTTTTGCGGCAGCAGTATAAGCATGTTGGTACCTTACCATGTTTGCCATTTCTTCATTTAAAGATACTCCTTGAACCGATAATCTTCTATTTATAATTTGATTTATTATTACTTCCTGTGTATTGGTAAACTGATACGCCTGCTGTGCATCAATACCCATTATGGATATCAATGATTTCATGAAATCCTCGGGAGCACCTTCCATAAAAAGATGTCCGTTATGCCTCATATCTATAATTCTTAAAAGATTTGATCCGTCTTCAGATAGTCCTGAAACAGAAGAAGCCGCAACATTATATTCACTGTTTTTATCATGTATAAGATCCCCGCTTACAGAAAAATTCTTTGCAGTTAATTTGCTGTATAAGTTTCCAATTTCATCTACAGTCTTTGCACCTCCTATAAATTCGGAAGTATAAAGCTCCGATTTTCTGTTTTGAATATCTGACCAGCCCGACATGGTAAAAAACCTTATTCCTGTGGGGCTCACAGTGTCTCCAGGCTTTTGTAGCCCATAACCGTCCGCATGTCCCGATTCTGTCTTTGAATACACCGCATTGCCTGAACCGTCAATCTGGACAGTAATCCCCTCATTTATTGCAAGAGCAAACTTTCGTACAAATTCGTTCAATTTTTTTATATAAAAGGGTACACCTTTATAATTGGGCGATGCTCCATTTCCCTGGTCAACACCTTCATTTCCGTCTCTCATATCCAAATAACCTTTCAATTCACCGCCCCTGACTTCCAGTGAATTTCCGTCTTCCCACACTACATCATAAAGGTTTTCTATGTCTTCCTCCACATTGAGCTTTTTTTCTCTCTGCTCAACCTTTAATTGGGTAAGATCCACATGATCTACAAATGCTTTTCCATTAATTGTTATCATAAAATGTTTTTCTTCCTGTCCGTTTGGAAGAAGCCCAACATTAACCTCATATGCTTCTATGTTTATAAGCTTTGACAGCTTGTCTACAAGATAAGTCCTTTGGTCCCTTAAATCATTTGCCTTGTTGCCGTCAAGCTCGGCAGCAAATATCTGTTTATTGAGCTGTTGTATCTGTTTTCCGTAGGAATTTATTTCATCAACTTTTATTTTTACATTGTAGTTAATATCTGATTGAAGCTTTTCCAGGTGGTTTGCTAATGAATTAAAATACTTTGAAAGAGTCACTCCTTCACCTATTAAAAGCTTTCTTACAGCAAGACTGCTGGGGTCTTTGGAAAGCTCCTGCACAGCTGTAAAGAAATTGTTAATAACTTCATTAAAGCCGCTGTCGGAAGGTTCGTTAAATGCTTTTTCTATATCCGACATCAGAGTGGCTTTAACATACCATTCTCCGTATGTATCGCTCTCAGCCCAGTATTTATAGTCAAGATAATCATCATGAATCCTTTCAACCGCTATAGAGTGTGACCCTGTGCCGAGCATACCTGTTCCATTAAAAAGAGACATAGCAGGCAACGCCTCTTGTACAGACATTTGCCTTGAATATCCCGGAGTATTGACATTGTTTATATTATGGTTTACCACATCCAAGCCTCTTTGAGCTGTAAATAATCCGTTTGAAGCTACATTTAGACCAAAAAACGAACTCATGCTTCTTTCCTCCCAAAAGTCTTTTTAAGCCTATCTACCGACAAGCCCCATTCTATTGATTATTGACTCAAACATTTCATCAAATACGTTTAATACTCTAGCTGCTGCATTATATGCATGCTGATACTTCATCATACTGGTCATTTCTTCATCCATGGACACACTCATTATTGCCTGCCTTGCGTTGTCTGCAGCATTTACAAGGTTTACCTGTCCCATGGCTGATGTTTGTGCTTGTGCTCCACCGTTTCCTATATCACCCACTATTGTCCGGTAGTAATCATCAAAATTCTGTATATTGGTGGAATTCCCCAGCATAGCTTTGTATCTTAGTTCATAAATAGCTGCTGCAATTGTATTGTCTCCTACAGTTCCGTTTTCCGATGTAACAATATTATCTAGATCCGAAAGCTTTGGATTGATCATTATATTTCCCATCTGCATGGGATAATAGGGATTGATGGGTACAAAGAAATCGATTCCATCCATTCCGTCTAAAGTATAACCGCATCTGTGAATACTGTTAATTTCCCTTGTTAAAGCATTTACCAATAGGTTTAGCCTGTTTTTGATATTTGAAACTATATCATTTGAATAGATTTCATTTCCATATATGCTATTTCTTACACTTTCCGATACTTTATCTATAATCTCGGAAGCAGAGGCTGCATTGTCAACAAACTTGGCTCCGCTGATATCCATAAAACTCTTTAATTCATTTTTATTGGATATATCGGAAATTACCGTTAAATTTATTCTGTCGTTATTAAATTGATTACCCAAAGTATTTAAACCATCTGTATCTATTTTATTATTGGAATATATAATGATTTGTCTCGATACATTTCTCCACTCTGTCAATGCATCTTCCTGATCTGCTGCATCCTTTGCATCTAAAAGTGCCGGCACTGCCACGCCTTCCGCAACAATATCATTAAATGTTATACCTGTTCCAAGGGGAGAATAACCTATTTCAGTCTTGAAAGCATCTACATCCGGTACATATACCCCATTGGAGTCCAGGGTTGAACCAACAAATTTGGTAGGCGTAGTAATTCCCGTACTGTCAAATGTCACATAGCCGAGCCTTACTCCTACACCCCTGCTTGTATACTCGTTTACAATTTTATTAATATTTTCATACAGTTCATCTCTTCTTGCCGCACTATCGTCAATATTAAATGCAAACACCAGATCAATTTTGTCATTTGGAGAACCGTTTCCAAAACTTCCTATTGATCCGATTACCTCTCCTCTTGATTCCATGAGACCTTTTATTATGCCGCCTTTTATGGGAACCACAATACCTGTTTCTTCGAGGGCAACAGTACAAAACATGCTTCCTACACCATTCTGAACTGTTGTCAGTCTCTCATATTCACCCTTGTTGACAAGAAGGTAACCTCCAATGCTCACTTGTATATGTCCATCGTATGTTTCGTTTATAACACAATCTGCAAGCTTGGAAATCCTATCTAGCAGCAGATTCCTCTGGTCTCTTAAGTCATTGGCACTATCCCCTGTAACCTCCGCTGATACAATTTTAATATTGAGCTCAGCAATATTCATTGTTATATTGTTAATCTCCTGGACCTTTACCTTAATCTCCGAGTCTAAATCCATTTGAAGCTTGTCTAATTGACTTCCCAAATGGTTTATATATTGAACCAACGTTTCACCTCTTTGGCGTGTAAGAGCTCTTGTTGTAAGGCTTTCCGGATTTTTGGAAAGCTCCTGCCAGGAATTCCAGAAATCATTCATAACAGACTGAAGCCCTTTATTCATGGGTTCTCCTATTATTGCCTGTACATCGTTAAATGTCTTTTCCCTTGTTTCCCAATATCCAAGGCTTTCAATTTCAGTTCTGTATATATTGTCAAGGAATATATGCCTTATCTGTCTTATTTTTTGAACATCCGCACCTAATCCGATATCAAAGCCGCTATCCTTATAATAAAGAGAATCCATGAGTATTGCCTGCTGTCTTGAAAACCCTGGAGTATTTACATTGGATATATTATGTCCTGTAACGGACAACCCTCTTTCATTAACAAATAGACCTGACCTGGCAATTTCAATACTGCCAAAACCTATACTCATCCTTTACGCCTCCTGTCAACCTTTTCTCCGACTATACTTTGAGGTCAAATTTGCTTTTTGATTTTACACTGGACTTTTCTGCATCCATACCGTAATTGTTATCCTGGCTTTCCGATGCAGCAATAAGATTTATGGAAAAATCTATATAATCCAACGAATTTCTGATAAGCTTTGAATTTATGTTATTGCACTCCATAAGCTCATTAATAAGTTTTTGTAATCCCTGCTGCCGGTCCTTAAGTTTGTCCCTTATGGGTCCTTCAGTATTATCTATAAGAGTGGATAATGTTATTTCATCCGCCTTCATTGCTAAAGCCCTGGATATTTTGTATAATATAATATTTCTTTGATTCTCCATTTGGGCAACTTTCACTACTAATTTCTGCTCTTCCTGTACTATTTTTTCCAGTCCATCAACATTTCCCTCAACTATGATTCCCGTTTTATCTCTCGATATCTTAAAAATATCATTGTATATATCAATTTCCTGATCCAAAACATCAATCAATTCATTAAAAACAGCTTCCAAAAGTGCCACCCCCATACCATAGTTTCCATTAAATAAAATTTTCTCTTTATAGAATATTTGCGGGATATAAATATCCCGCAAAACTCAACCAAGTCTTATGTCACTACTCGCTTTTATTCTTTATATAATCGATCATCTTATCCGCCAAATCGCTGCTGCTCACATTATACTCTCCTTTATCGTACTTCTCCTGTATACTGCTGACCTTCTCATACCTTATATCCGGAATGTCCTTTAATGCCTTCATTGCTGTTTGAAAATCTTTTCCCCCTTTGGATATTGATAAAATATCCTTTTTCGTTGCGATAGATTCTGTCTTTTCAACCTTGTCGACATTTTTGTTCTTGTTGTAGATCCCGGAGATTTTTGTAACATCTCCATTAATCCTCATAATTACCACCTACTTTCAAAAATTTTAAATATTTACTTATATTTATATAATTTTATATAAATTCAATTTTTATCATTTCTAATATTATACTTTTGTATCTGGGGTTTTTTAGGAAATTTGTTATTCCCCTACATATAATATTATCATAATTTTATATATTTATCATATTTATATTATTCTAAAAACTATTTCTCTTATTATATATATCGGCATTGTAAAAAATATTATTTATAGTTTGTTTGGAAGAACTTCGTCGTTCAATAACTTTATCGGTGTCATATTTATTATACTTTACACTTTTTTGCAATAAAATATGAGTTTTATTTCTTTTTAATTGTTTTATTCAGATACTTCAATTCATACTTTCTATTTCCTGATGAAGTAGAAGAAATACTTTCACTGATCTCAGCAGCTGTTTTTTCCAAATCCCTTGTCAGGCCTCCTACACAAAGGTCACAGAAACGACCTGTTTTTATTGATTTGCCGCAGAGCTCGCATGACAATATTATGTTAGGATCATCTCCGACGATCTCTAAGCGTCCTTCCCTCAAATACCTTTTAATTTGCTGCATAGTTACTCCCAGTTCTTCCGCTACCTTCGTCATGGAAGTTCCGGGGTATTTATACAAGTATTCCTTTACCCTCTTGAAATCATCCTCATCAGCTTTAACGCAATCGGGACAAATGGGTTTTCCTAAATAATTGAAAATACGTCCACAATTTTTACAGTTTCTAATATCAGCCATATTAATCCTCCATTCACTCGAATTTTTTACCTGATGCAATAGCAACAGCTGTGACTTCAACAGCACCTGATTCTTTCAAAACCCTGCTGCATTCAGATAGAGTACTTCCGGTAGTCAATATATCATCTACTAAAAACACTTTTCTTCCTTTGATGCTATCAGGGTAACAGACTTTATAGGCTCCTTCAACATTCTTTACTCTTAGCTCCCTTTTCATAAGACTTTGAACCCCTGTATTCCTTACTTTCCTTAAGACATAAGACTTTTCACTTATTTTTAGCAGCTTGCTTATATATTGGGAGATCAAATATGATTGATTGTAACCTCTCTGAGCGTATCTTTCTTTGTTAAGGGGTACGCTTACAATGACATGCTGATGGTCAATTAGGGCAACTTTCTTAATCTTATCAGCCAACAATGCTCCAAAAGTCCGGTAGTATGAAGGTTTATTGTTAAATTTATACCGCTTTATAGCATCTTTTATTATGCCGCTGTATTCGCAAAGACATATGCAATTATCAAATGAGTATGCGGGGCCTAGTTCAAATATTCGGTCATCCAGGAAGGGTATTTTGCCATAACACTCATCACATATTGAAAGCCTTCTGTCAAACTCCAATATTCGTCCGCAAAAGATACATTTTATCGGAAATACCATATTAATCAGTTGCTTAAGCATATGGCCACCCCGATCCATACTTCATTGTTTTCAATATTCTATTATATATATCGGTATAAACTTATTCATTTGTTAACCGTTGTTTTTATAATTTAGTGATATTTTTTGCGAAAAGCATTTAGACGGCAAAATGACTAAAAATATTCTCCAATAAAGCCCTTTACAAGCTTTTCCGACAGGCTTGAATATCTTTGCATCTCCCTTAGATTATTGACCATAAGCTTAAGAACATTCTCATAGCCTACAAGTATAACCATATCTTTTGCTCTTGTGATAGCTGTATAAAGAAGATTCCTTGTTAACAATACCTCAGGTCCGCTGTATAAAGGTATTATAACAACAGGGAATTCACTTCCCTGACTTTTATGAATGGTAATGGCATAAGCCGGCTCTATTTCATCTAAAATACTGAAGTCATACTCCACAATCTTGTCATCGTCAAAAACAACTTTTATAAAATGCTCATCATTATCAATTTCATGTATAATTCCGGTATCACCGTTAAATACTCCCTGTCCCTCGGATGAAAAAAGCCCTGGCTTTTCCCATCTTATAGAATAATTATTCCTGATTTGCATGACCCGGTCACCTTCACGAAAAATATAATCCCTGTACGCTTTCTCCCTTTTGGGTCTATCCTCGGGATTCAAGTACTTTTGAAGCACCTTGTTCATGTTCACTACGCCTGTAGGCCCTTTTTTGGTGGGTGTAAGAACTTGAATATGCTTCATGGGATCATAATTATATGTGGCAGGAAGCCTTTTACAGCAAAGCTCCGCAATTGTAGATACAATTTGTTCTCCATTATTTCGGGGCATAAAGAAGAAATCCTTCCCTTTTACATTGAGATAAGGCATGTCCCCCTTATTTATTCTATGTGCATTGACAACTATCATGCTTTCCTCTGCTTGCCTGAAAATATCCGTCAATCGTACCATACCGATCATATTGCTGGCAATAATATCCTTTAACACATTTCCCGGTCCAACGGAAGGCAATTGGTCCACATCCCCCACCAATATCAGCCTGGTACCAGGCTCAACAGCTTTTAAGAGGTTATTCATAAGTATTATATCAACCATTGACATCTCATCGACTATTATAGCATCAGCCTCTATGGGATTTGAATCCGACTTTGTGAATATCATTTCATCATTGTCCGAACTATAGCCTATCTCTAGAAGCCTATGAATAGTTTTTGCTTCAAATCCGGTGGTTTCGGTCATCCTTTTTGCTGCTCTGCCCGTTGGTGCTGTAAGAGCAACATTATAGCCTTCACTTTGCATAAGCTTGATAATGCTTTTTATTATGGTAGTTTTTCCTGTTCCAGGGCCTCCGGTAATCACTATGACACCGTGAGATAATGCCTCTTTTAATGCTAACAGCTGATTTTGGGCAAAAACAATTCCTTCTTCCTTCTCAATATCATTTATTCTTCTTTCCAACTCTTCCGGGTCGTTTTGAAACTCAACCGATGAAAGCATAATGAGCTTTTTACAAACCGATATCTCCGCATTATATAATGAGCTTAGATAAATCCTGTTGCAATCCGACCCCTTTTCCATAAAAATAGCCTTGTCCATAAGAAGTCTGATACATGCATCTTTTATCTCATCAATTCGAACATCTAAAAGCTGTGAAGTCATCTCCATCAATTTGTCTTCCGGAAGGTATGTGTGACCATTGGTTGCAGAAAGGGTCAATACATGCTTAATACCGCTGCATAGCCTGTAAATTGACAAAGGATCAATTCCTAAACTCATAGCCAGCTTGTCAGCTATTTTAAATGTTATACCGAATATCTGCTCGGACAATTTATATGGATTTTCTTTTATCTCATCAATAGCCCTGTCTCCAAAGACCTTGTATATTTTAATGGAATGAGAAGGGCTAATGCCATACTCCTGAAAAAAGAGCATAACATTCCTAAGACCTTGCTGTTCGTTGAAGGCCTGTCCAATTTTAATCGCCTTTTCGAGACTAATTCCCTTTACAAGGGATAACTGCTGGGGATTAAAACCTATTATATTTAAAGTATCCTCCCCAAACTTTTTAACAATTTTAGCAGCTGTGGCAGGCCCAATTCCTTTTAAGACTCCTGAAGCAAGATATTTTTCTATAGCTTCAGAAGTCTTTGGTAACAGCTTCTCATAGTACTCTACCTTGAACTGCTCCCCATAATCGGGATGCTCAATCCATCTGCCCACAATCTTTACTGACTCGCCTATCGTTAAGAAAGGCATAATCCCCACAGCCGTGACCAAATCTTTGCTGTTTTTAACATCACAAACGGTATACCCGTTTGCTTCATTGGTATATATAATATCCTCAACGGTTCCTTCTATAGTAATTAATGCATCCACCTGGCCATGCTCCTCATGCATTTATATTAATAGTTTGATTACTCATTCTCCATATTATATACTACCAGATTTGAATACACCATTCAAACTAATGAATGTGGAAAATCTGTTCTTTCTCATCCACGTTAAAAATTTCTATGTTTTCATATTTTCTCTTAAGCCTTTTCAAAATATGTAATGTCTCATCATGTGATCCCATATCCACTATATAAAGCTTGCCATCTGAAACAATAGCTTTTGACACCTTCTCCGACAGCATTGCTTTTATAATACCTTCTGCCGTATCCTGCTGGTCCTTTAGAAGAATTACCTGTTTAACACCCGGATTTTTAAATTTTTTCCCTCTATTAATGGATTCAGTAATGCTGGCAATAAGTGATACAATGCCATAAAAAGCAAAGAGATATAGCAGTATTTCAGGTATTAGGTCAAACAATACAAACACCCCCATAATTAGATTATTATGGAGGTGGAAGATTGGTTACAATTTTATTTACATTATTCTACAATTCAGCTTCTCTTTTCAACAACTCGGCCTTATCCGTCTTTTCCCATGACAGTTCTATGTCTGTACGTCCAAAATGGCCGTAAGCAGCAGTATTTCTATATATAGGTCTTCTCAGATTCAATGTTTTAATTATTCCTGCCGGTCTTAAGTCAAAGTGTTTCTGTACTAATTTAACCAGCTTGTCCTCTGAAATTTTGCCTGTTCCAAATGTATCAATCATAATTGATACCGGCTTTGCAACACCTATAGCATATGCCAACTGTACCTCACACTTTTTAGCCAGGCCTGCAGCCACTATATTCTTAGCCACATACCTTGCAGCATATGCAGCTGAACGGTCAACCTTTGTAGGGTCCTTACCTGAAAAAGCACCGCCTCCATGCCTTGCATACCCGCCATAAGTATCAACAATGATTTTTCTTCCTGTAAGGCCAGAATCTCCCTGCGGTCCGCCTACCACAAAACGCCCTGTAGGATTAACAAGGAATTTTGTATTGGCATCTATGAGCTCTGCTGGTATGACAGGCTTGATAACATGCTCTATTATATCCTTTTCAATTGTTGCATGGTCAACTTCCGGTCCGTGCTGTGTCGATATTAAAACTGTGTCTATTCTAATCGGTCTGTCATTCTCATACTCAACTGTGACCTGAGATTTTCCATCCGGTCTTAAATAATTCACAATTCCTGCCTTTCTAACATCACTGAGCTTCTTTACCAGCTTATGTGCTAAAGATATAGGCATTGGCATAAGCTCCGGAGTCTCATCACAGGCAAAACCAAACATCATTCCCTGGTCGCCTGCACCGATTGCTTCGATTTCATCATCAGTCATTTCACCTTTTTTAGCTTCGAGAGCTTTGTCAACACCTATTGCTATGTCAGGCGATTGCTCATCAATAGATGTCATTACAGCACATGTTTTATAATCAAAACCGTATTCGGCACTGTCATAACCTATTTCCTTTATTGTGTTTCTTACTATTTTCGGAATGTCTACATAACAATTTGTGGTAATTTCCCCCATAACCATTACAAGACCTGTTGTTACAGCTGTTTCACAAGCAACTCTGGCATTTGGATCATTTTCAAATATTCCATCCAATACTGCATCAGATATCTGGTCACATATTTTATCCGGATGTCCCTCGGTAACAGATTCTGATGTAAATAAAATTCTTCCCATATTTATTCCTCCTTTTTCTAATTTTTTACCCAAAAAATCAATCGTAATAACCAATCATTGATCTATTCATTACAACTAAAAAACCTCTTCAAAAATGAAGAGGCAATTATTTTTGCTTTCCTCATCTTTCAGAATATGACATATATTCTGCAGGAATTGGCACCGATACAGTACGCCGGTTGCCGGGTTTCATAGGGCTCAGTCCCTCCACCTCTCTTGATAAGGTTTCTTATGTAATGCTTTAGAAATAACTTGGTTTGTTATTTCTTAGCCATTACTATTCAATTACATTTTTATACACTATAACATAACTAACCATATAAGTCAAGCAATTACAACATCATACTTCATTATGCACTTGCAAATATTTCCTCAAACTCAGGTCCTTCAATTTTTTCTTTCTCCATCAATGTTTTTGCCACAACATGAAGTTTATGAATATTTTCTTTAAGAATGTTTAATGTTCTCTCGTATGCACTATCTATTATATTCTTTACTTCCCTGTCAATTATGGATGCAGTCTCTTCGCTATAATTCTTTGACTGAGCAAAATCCCTTCCGATAAACACTTCATCGTTTTCGTTTCTGAAAATAAGGTTGCTGAGCTTGTCACTCATACCATATTTAATAATTATATCTCTTGCCACACCGTTAGCATGTTTCAAATCGCTTGAGGCACCTGTACTGATCTCTCCTAAAACTATTTCTTCAGCAGCTCTTCCTCCTAATGAAACAACTATTGATTCAAGCAATTGGCTCTTGGTACGATAGCTTACATCTTCTTCAGGTCTTCCAAAGACATATCCGCCAGCCATTCCTGAAGGAATTATGGATATTCTGTCAACCCTGTCTGTGGAAGAAACCAATTTAATTGCAATTGCATGTCCTGCTTCATGATAAGCAGTAAGTTTCTTTTCCTTTTCACTCATAACACGGCTCTTCTTCTCAGGTCCCATAACAACCTTAAAAGTAGCCTCTTTTATTTCTTCATATGTTATTACCTTCTTATCCTTCCTTGCAGCCAATAATGCCGCTTCGTTAAGAAGGTTCTCAAGATCTGCACCTGTAAATCCGGATGTGTTCTTTGCTATGTCATCAAGCTTAACATCGTCACCTAAAGGCTTTCCTCTCGAATGCACCTTAAGTATCTGCTCTCTTCCCTTTATATCCGGATATCCCACAACAACCCTTCTGTCAAACCTTCCCGGTCTTAGCAATGCCGGATCCAATATATCGGGTCTATTGGTAGCTGCCAATATGATTACGCCTTCATTAAGTCCAAAACCATCCATTTCAACAAGGAGCTGATTAAGAGTCTGCTCACGTTCATCATGTCCTCCACCGAGTCCAGCACCTCTATGTCTACCGACAGCATCTATTTCATCTATAAATACAATACATGGAGAATTTTTCTTTGCTTGTTCAAACAAATCTCTAACCCTTGATGCTCCAACCCCGACAAACATTTCAACAAAGTCGGAACCGCTTATGCTGAAAAACGGAACTCCAGCTTCACCTGAAACTGCTTTTGCAAGTAATGTTTTACCTGTTCCAGGAGGTCCTACAAGCAACACTCCCTTTGGAATCCTTGCACCAAGCTCCACAAACTTCCTTGGCATCTTAAGGAATTCAACAATTTCTTTGAGCTCCTCCTTCTCTTCATCTGCTCCGGCAACATCCTCAAATGTCACCTTTTTCTTTTCGTCCACACTCATTTTAGCACGGCTCTTGCCGAACGACATAACCCTGTTTCCGCCTCCGCCTTGTGACTGTTGCAGGAAAAATACCCAGAACAGTATGAATATCACTATAAGACCGACTGTAGGTAAAATGGTTACCCACCATGGAGCAGTTGAAAGAGGTTTTCCTTCCAAAGCTATTTGATTATTCTTTATATAAGGATTGACTTCATCCATAAATTTTTCTATTGACGGTATAATAACTGTATACTTTTCTTTTTGGGCTATAACTGTTGCTTTAGTGCCTTCTAATGAAATTGACTGAACTTTATTTAGCTGAGACAGCAAATACGTGTAGCTTTTTGTCTCAGGATCCTGACTAAGACTAAATATTGACAGAATAGCCAGTATTATAACCAAAAGCACTATATAAAAACTTATTCCTTTGAAATACTTCAAACAGCTCACTCCTTATTATTTTATAAAAACATTACTTCATATCTAAAATTCCAATACTCATATAAAAGTGGTTAAACTTTTCATCTTGTCAAAACCTAAAAAAGTACGGTCATAATTTCAAAATGTAAAAAGTACGGTCATTTTAACATGATTATACAGTACTATATATTAACATATAGTTTTATAAAACTCAATAAGGGTATTTAAAAAATACATTATTCTAATATTTTTTGTATAATACCATTGATTCGGATTTAATACCCTATTGTTCGGTTGGTCCTTGAAACATTATTGCCTTGCTATTTATATGCTTCCTCATTTATTATGCATACATCAGGCAAATTCCTGTATCTACCTGCAAAGTCCAATCCATATCCTACAACAAATTCGTCGGGAATGGAAAATCCCTTATAATCAATTTCTATATCAACCTTTCTCCTTGAAGGTTTATCAAGGGCAGCGATGATTTTCACATCCTTCGGTCCTCTGGTATAAAGCATTTCCTTAAGGTACTTTAGCGTAAGTCCCGTATCTACAATATCTTCAACAATTATTACATGCTTATTGGTAATTGAAACATCAATATCCTTTATAATCCTTACTACTCCCGAGGATTTTGAAGAGTTTCCATAACTTGAAACCGATATAAAATCAATTTCAACGGGAATTTTTAACGCCCTGATAAGATCAGCCAGGAAAATAAATCCCCCCTTAAGCACTCCAACCATTATAAGTTCCTTACCTTCATAATCCATGGATATTTTATTGCCCAATTCCCTTACTTTTTCATTTAGTTCATCTTTGCTGATTAAAATCTTCTTAATTTCGTTCAATTTTGTCTCCCCCTGTTAGATCCGATTTACATTACACATCGTCCTTAAATTCCAGCTTTAATATATATTTAGTATTTTCATTTACTTTAAATTTATCACTTGTTTTATTGCCCACAACCCAAACAATTTCATTTCCTGTTGCTACTAAAAGTATTTTGTCTCTTTCGTCTCGCGGAATCTTTTTGTCAATGAAATAGTCCTTGAGTTTTTTTGTCCCTCTTCCATTTAATGGCTTGAACAAATCTCCTTCTTTCCTTTTTCTCAAATATATTCCCATTTTCAATACTTCATAATCAAAATATTGTACTTTTTCTTCTGCTTTGCATTTAAAAACATTTGTTTTCTTTGCTTCTTGTAAGCTTAAAATCTCCGATTCCAGACAATAACGCCTGTTATTGAATTCAAAGGAAATCCTCCCAGGTATTGTTATTCTTATTTCGAATTCATTATATTCCATTCCTTTTGTTTTTGCTTTTTTACCGTTTTCTTCGCATGAAACAGTAAGAATATTATAAGACTTTTCTCCAACAATCTTTCCAGGAAGACAGATCATAGCACCGGTTCTGCCATTAAAAGCTATATCAGACAACAAATCAATATGTTTTTTTTCAATCCCGTTTAGATTCCCTTTTATATCTTTAACAACTTTCCTCAATATTCTATTCTTTATGGAATCATGAAAATCCTTTAAAATTCCAATATCAAGCCTAATTTTGTCAAAATTTTTTTCTACTATGCATTTTTCAAGGGCCCTAGCTGTATAATCCTCAATGAATTCCAGATCACAACTGACTATCTTCGATGTCCTGCCAATATTTTCTATTATATCGGTATTAAAGCTTTTATTAATAAATGGTATGAGCTCTAACCGAATTTTGTTTCTGGTATATATGCTCTCCATATTAGAACTGTCAATTCTCGGTTTTAAATCGTTTAATAAACAATAGCTGTCAATCTCATACCTATAAACGTCTAAAAGAGGCCTTATGATATTATGTCTTTTATACTGTATGCCCTTTAGACCATCGGTTCCTGTTCCTCTAATAATATTCATAATAACCGTTTCGGCATTATCATTTTTATTATGTGCAACAGCTATCTTCTGTGCATTTTTATTTGCTGCATAAATCTGAAATTGTCTATATCTTGCAATCCGCCCTGCTTCTTCTATTGAAATGGATTCTTCTTTAGAGATTTTTCTTACATCTATCTTTTCCGAATAAAACTCTATTGACAGTCTTTCGCAAAATTCCCTTGCATACTTTTCATCACATTCCGCTTCTTCTCCCCTTAGCATGTGGTTTATGTGAACAGCAATTATTTTAAAATTATATATAGATGAGATTGTATTCAAAACATGGACGAGACAAACCGAATCAGGTCCTCCGGAAATACCTACTATTACGGTTTCCCCAACATTAATAAGATTATTATATTTAATTGTATTTAATACTTTATCAATTATGCTACTATTCATATAAGATCATTATGTCCTGTATTTTTCCATATTGGCAAACTTAGTATAAGCACCAAGCCATGTAAGCTCGATTGTCCCTGTAGAGCCGCTTCTGTGCTTGGCTAAAATAACCTCTGCTATATTCTTCTTGTCTGTATCGGGATTGTAATAATCATCCCTGTACAAAAACATAACAATATCGGCATCCTGCTCAATAGCACCCGACTCTCTCAAGTCACTTAATATCGGTCTGTGATCGGCTCTTTGCTCAGCCGCACGGCTAAGCTGCGAAAGAGTAATGACCGGAACATTCAATTCCTTTGCCAATATCTTTAATGACCTGGAAATTTCGGAAATTTCCTGCTGTCTGCTCTCGCTTCTGCCTCTGCCCTGCATAAGCTGGAGATAGTCTATAACAACCAACCCCAAATTTTTTTCCAGCTTAAGCCTTCTGCATTTTGCTCTAATTTCAGATATTGATATACCTGGCGTATCATCTATATAAATCGGTGCCTCGGATAAAGGTCCTAAAGCACGGGCAATTTTTTTCCAATCCTCATCTTCAAGCTTACCTGTCTTTACCTTTTGGCTGTCCACCATTGCTTCACTGCACAAAATTCTGCTTACAAGCTGTTCCTTTGACATTTCAAGACTGAAAATTGCCACAGGAACTCCTGAATATATAGCTGCATTCTGAGCAATGTTAAGTGCAAATGCAGTCTTACCCATAGCAGGTCTTGCAGCTATAAGTATTAGGTCCGAATTGTGAAGGCCTGATGTTTTATGGTCAAGATCCACAAACCTAGTAGGTATTCCGGTAATATGACCTTTATTATTATAAAGTTCTTCCAGCTTGTTAAATGTATCAACCAAGACATCCTTAATGGGAGAAAACCCTTGAGTGCCCCTTTTTTGCAATACATCAAAAATACTTTTTTCCGCCTTATCAACTATATAAGAAAGCTCTTCCGAGGCTTCATACCCCATATTGACAATTTCCGACGATGCCTTTATAAGCTTTCTTAATGTTGACTTTTCTTCAACAATCTTCGCATAATGCTTTGCATTTGCAGTTGTTGGCACTGCACTTGCTATATTGGTAAGGTATTCGAGCCCTCCTATATTATCTATTGTACCACGTAGCTTCAGCTGCTCTGAAACTGTAATGAGATCTATCGGCTCTCCGGCATCAAAAAGATCCATTATAGCTTCAAAAATTTCCTTGTGATCAGCCCTATAAAAATCCTCACTTTTCAATATTTCAGTCACCACAGGGATTACTTCTTTATCAAGAAGCATTGAGCCCAAAACAGACTGTTCGGCTTCAATATTCTGAGGCGGTACTCTTCTAAAAGAACCCAAATCCATTTTTAACTGCACCCTCTTTATTCATTTTCAATCTTTATTTTGAGTTTTGCACTTACCTCAGGATATAGCTTTACGTTTGCTTCTGTTGTCCCTAATGACTTTATTACATCGTCAAGAATTATTTGTTTTTTATCTACATCCAGCTTGAAATCTGCCTTGAGCTTGTCCGCAACATCCTTATTTGTAATGGAACCGAAAAGCTTTCCGCCTTCACTGGCTTTAGCCTTAAATACAAGAGTAATATCTTTAATTTTCTCAGCCATTTCCTTAGCTTTAGCAAGCTCTCTTTCCTTCCTAAGCTTATCGGCTTCATTTTTGTTTTTCATAACATTTATATTGGATGAAGTTGCTTCTAATGCCAATCCCTTCGGTATCAAATAGTTTCTTGCATATCCGTCACTTACGTCAACCAAACTGTCTTTTTTACCCAATCCTTTTACATCAGCTTTTAATATTACTTTCATTAAAATCCCCCCTAAGGTTATATTTATAAGCCATATAAAACTTTTATCCTATTGCATTGTCTTTTAAATCCTAACTGCTACTTGAACCAGTCTCGTTAGTATATTCAATTATAGCACACTTTAGCTTTTCTATGGCACTTTCTATTGAAATTCCTTCAAGTTGTGCTCCGGCTATTGACAGGTGCCCTCCACCGCCCAACTTTTCTAGGATCATCTGCACATTTATCTCACCTAGAGATCTTCCGCTTATGACTACCACATTTCCATTAACACTCAGCACAAATGCCGCTGCTATTCCCAATAAGCTTAAAAGCTGATCGGCCGCTTGAGCAGATATGAGTTGAGGATTTTTTATATTTTGAGGACATACCGAAACAGCTATCCTTTCACAAATTATCTCCGCACTCCTGACGATGTTGGAAATATTGACATAAGTTTCAATATCATTCTGGAAAAGCTGCTTGACAGAAACGGTATCAACCCCCTGCCGCCTCAAGAATGATGCTGCTTCAAATGTTCTAACACCTGTCTTGAATGTAAAATTCTTTGTATCCACAACAATCCCTGCATATAGTGCTTCAGCTTCAATCTGATTGAGATGAATCTTTTCTTCCACGTATTGCAAAATTTCAGTTACCAATTCACAGGTAGATGATGCATATGTTTCCTGATATGTCAGCACAGCATCCTGAATATAATCTGCACCCCTTCTATGATGATCGATAACAACAATTTGATTTGTAAATTTTATAAGCTCAGGACTTTCTGTAAAAGAAGGTCTATGAGTATCTATTATTATAAGCAATGTCTTTTTGGTTATTCTGTCCAATGCCTCACTACTATTTATGAAAACACCCGAATAATCAGGATTTTTTTCTATTTTAGACAATAGATTTTCTATTGTAGGATTTGAGCTGTTTAATACTATATGGACATTTTTATTCCTGTTTCTTACTATCCTGCATATGCCTAAAGCGCCGCCAAGGCAATCAATATCACAATTTTCATGCCCCATTATAAGAACTTCCGGTGACTGGTCTATAAGTTCCCTTAATGCATAAGCTATAACCCTTGCTTTTACTCTCGTCCTTTTTTCCAGCTCTCTTGTTTTCCCTCCAAAAAAGCTGAAGTTTTCACCGTTTCTTATTACAACATGGTCGCCGCCCCTGCCAAGGGCTATATCAATACAAGCATTTGCATAAGAGAAGCTTTCAATTATTGTTTTTCCGTTAATTCCAAATCCAATGCTCAGTGTGACAGGTATCTTGTTGCCTATATTTATTTCCTTTACCATGTCCAATATTTCGTACTTTTTATCCTCAAACTCCTTTAAATATTTGTTCTCAAATACAAAGAAATACTTATCCCTTTCAAACTTCTTTATGATACCGCCTGTATGGCTCACCCAGCCAACCAATTTCTTATCGATCTCCGCTAAAAGCTGCGGCCTTAATGAATCCTCCAGACTCTGCATCAATTCATCATAGTTATCAATAACTATAAGCCCTATGCAAACCTTTTCTTCACTATATTTTTTTTGCAGTTCGACAAATTCGGTGTTGTCCAAAAGATACAGCATAAGAATAAATTCGCCTTTATCGCTTTTCTTTTCTGCTTTGACAAAATTACCGAGAATATTATAATTTCTTTGGTTTATTAATATATTTTTATTGATTTTAGGTTGTCCGTCAAGTATTTTTTTGGGCTCTAACTCACTTGCAAGGGATGTTATATTTTTCTCCAAAAGGTCCTTGTCGCCAAATATATCCCTAAACGGAGGATTATACCATATTATGGTACCATCCAACTCCAAAACAACAAATGGAAGGGGAAAATTCAGCAATGTATCCTTTGTTGCCGTATCCAGGTGAAAAGTCAAGTCTTCTATATACTGGGTAAGCTGATTCTGTTTTTTATATTCCTGCCTGATATTATAAAAAACAAGAAAAGCAAAAAGAATAAATCCCGCAATACCGACCCAAAATTCCAATATTGTCAGAACGATTACCATAATTAATATTATTACTAAATAAGTACTTGCTCTGGGTATAAAAGCCCAAACAAACTTTTTATTGTCCATTTCGCCACCTTACTTCCTGATTCTGGAACAATTCAAATGTCTTGTTAACTCCGATAGATCACCATAGTACTTTTCAACATCGTGCTCTTCAACCAAGCCCAACTTAATTTTGTTTTCTATTTTCATTTCAATGGAATTATAACTTATACCAAGCCTTTTACCTAGCAAATAGCAAATTAAAATTATATTTGAAAGGCTTTCGGTAACAGCCTCGTGAACCTCTTCCTTTGCACCGTTTACAAGTATCTTGAATAATGCTGCGATATCTGTCAAAAGCTCACTTTTAAGCCACTCTATAATTTTTATATTGCGTGTAATGTCAATTTCCTTATCAAACAAAGCCATCTAACCACTCCAGTATAATTTAGTCATTCTCAAAAGATATTTATATTAAAAGATATTTAATAAAGAAAACACAAAAGCTATGATTCTATATTATAACATACCGCAGTCCGGATAGAACACACATCAACTTTATTTCCCGCATACTTTTAAATATCCGCATATTCATAAATAGGATATGATCCCAAAAATTTAAAAAACGATGACTTTCTTTTTATCATGGTAAGAGCATCCCTTAAATCGGGATCATCCCTGTGTCCAAGAATATCTATAAAGAATATGTATTTCCCCAATTCATTTTTTGCAGGCCTCGACTCGATTCTTGTCATATTTATATCCCAAAGATTAAATATGTCCAGAATTCGATATAAGCTTCCCGGCTTATCCTCTGTTGAGAAAACAATGGATGTCTTGTCGTTTCCCGTTCTTTCACTGTCATTAGCGGCTATAACAGCAAATCTTGTAGCATTGACTTCACTATCCTGTATGCCTTTTTCAAGTATTTCAAGATCATATACTTTTGCTGCGATGGCAGAACCGATGGCAGCCTTGCTCCCGTCACTTTGTGCAACCTCTTCGGCAGCCCCTGCCGTACTGTAAACATATTTAATCTCTGCGTCGGGATACTTGCTATGTATGAATTTCCTGCACTGACCTATGGGCTGCGGGTGGGAAACAATGCACCGTATTTTGTCCGGATCGGCTCCTTTTTTAATTAGAAAATTTTGAACAATGGTTATTACCACCTCATCCTTTATCATGAGATTGACATCGGCAGCAAGCATATCTAAAGTTATATTGACGGCACCTTCCAAAGAATTCTCTATAGGAGCCACACCTTCATCAATTTCCTTGTTTTCAACAGCCAATATCAAATCAGCTATTCCACTATATTCATAAATCTCATAATCTTTTATGTTTCTTCCCTGTATATATCTTAATGTAGCTTCCTGGGAAAATGTCCCCTTAGGACCAAGATAACCTATCCTTACCATAAAACAATCTCCATACCATTATTTTTTAGCTTTTCCTAAAATTCCATTCCTAAAACAATAAATTAAAAGCCTATAGATTTTTCTATAGGCTTTTAATTTATTATTCAGCTGTATATGGCAAAAGTGCAACATGTCTTGCTCTTTTAATTGCCATAGTCAACTGACGCTGATGTTTGGCACAGTTTCCGGAAATTCTCCTCGGAAGTATCTTACCTCTTTCGGATATGAATTTGCGAATCTTAGCTACATCCTTGTAATCAATCTCAGTAACTTTATCTACACAGAAGGCACAAACTTTTTTCTTTGCCCTTCTTATTCTCATTCCGCCTTTACCTTCGCCTTTATCATACATATCTTTTCCGCTGCTTTTTTCCTTTTTTCCGCTTGGCATTCAAAAAACCTCCTTTCGAACAATCACATATATATATGAGACTCGATTATTAACGCATTAATATAAAAGTAATTTAAAATTATACTTTTATATAATTAGAATGGCAACTCATCATCAGCAGCAATAGGATAAAAACCATCCTCACCAGTACTTCCTCCGCCGAAAGAAGGCTTGGAAGATGCCTCATCAGACTTCTTACTATCGGCAAAAAATGCCTCATCAGCAATAACTTCAGTAACATAGTGGCGTTTTCCTTCATTGTCGTCCCATGTTCTGGTCTGAATACGCCCAACTACGGCAACCTGCTGACCCTTCTGGAAGTACTTGCTGCAGAATTCGGCAAGCTTGTTCCATGCAACTATCGGTATAAAATCCGCCTGCTTTTCTTCCCCCTGTTTAGAATAAGCTCTATTAACAGCAAGAGTAAAACTGCACACAGGTATATTGCTTGTACTTGTGTACCTTAATTCAGGATCTCTTGTAAGTCTTCCCATTAGAATGGCTTTATTCATAAAATCACCTTATTTTTCCTTTTTGATAATCATATATTTAATTATGCCATCTGTAATTTTGTATATTCTTTCGAGCTCATGAGGGAAACTTGGTTCTGCTGCAAAGTTAACCAATACATAATAACCTTCAGTACAGTCATCTATTGTATATGCCAACTTCTTTTTACCCCATTCATCAATACTTTCCAATTGTGCAGAAGTCTCTAAAAGTCCCTTGATTTTTTCTACAAGAGCTTTTATTGTTTCTTCACCAACCTCAGTATTAATAATGAAAATTGACTCATATTTGTTTAACATTCGACTTCACCTCCTCCCGGACTTACGGCCCTGTATCTCGAGTACAGAGCAAGGATACGAGTATGAATTCTATCATATATTATCAAATTTTTCAAGAGCTATCGTAAATTTTATTGTAATATTGTTGCAAACATGGTCCCCATGATATAATAATGATGATTTTATCATCATTACAAAACACTTTAAATCGATAGGATGGGTGAAAATATGAACATTAATAAAACTCTTCTTCTCTTTTGTCTATCTGTCACAATTCCCCTCTTTGCCACAGGATGTGCAAATATAAGTTTAGGCAGCACCATAGAGAAAAATACCGTTACCGAAGAAGCTAGCGGTGATATCATAAGATTAAAACCGGGTGACGATATTAACCAATTGATATACGATGCTCCTAACGGAAGCAAAATAATTCTTTCCAAAGGCAGATACCTTATATCAAAGCCTGTTGAGATAGCAAACAAAAGCAATATAACTGTTTCAGGGGAAGACGAAGTCTGGGTTGAAAGTAAAAAAACCGACCATCAAATCTTCTTTATAAGAAACAGTGCCAACATATCCATTATAGGAATAAAAGCTCAGCATATTGTTGATGAAGCTAATAAAGATAACACACCGCCACTTTCCGATAACAGAAAAGGCAGCGTAGTAGATGTGGAAAGCTGCAGTAAGGTTGTCTTTGAGGGATGTGAGCTTGTTGGATGCGGTGTCTACGGAATATATGCATCCAATACACCTGAGGTACATATATCAAACAGTTACTTGCATCACAACTCAATAAGTGCACTGGGCTTTCAAGGCAATACATGCTCAATGAAAGTTTATATTTCCGACAGTAAAATTACAAATAATAAAAGCTTAATAGAAACTCGCGGTGATGTTAAGATTGAATACGGAGAAAACAACATAATTAAAGATAATGATTCAAATGGCTACAATACGGACCTGAGATGATTACATAAAACACATAAAACAGTACCACCCCAATAAAAGAATGCATATTATGTAGTATGCATTCTTTTATTGGGGGATTTTATATGTCCGACTTTAAAGTAGGGGATATAGTAGTCAGAAAATCTTATGGTGAAGACATATATTTTGTAATAACTGAAATTAACCAAAACAATGGCGGCAACCCAACTTATACATTAAGAGGCCTTTTTACAAGAATAGAAGCCGATTCAAGCGGCACTGATCTACTAAAGAAAAATTCGAGGCTTGTAGACGAGACTAAAAAGAAATTTCTACAAGAAGCCAATCAAACACTAGCTGCACGAAACCTTTCACGAAAGATTAACGGTATAAACAGGTTGCAGGGTAGGCCTGGCAGTATCCTTCATCTTGATTCCAGCAAGGAATTCCTGGATATTTGTGTTAACCATTATAAATCTTATGAGATCAACTGTCAGGGGCATACCGTTCCGGAAAGCCAGCAGCCTTCAGTAGTAAGAGAAATGCTGGAAAAGTACAGACCTGATATTCTAATTGTAACAGGTCATGACGGTCTAAAGAAAGGTGATGTGGATCTGAATTCAATGGACAGTTACAGAACTTCAAGGTATTTTGTTCAATCGGTAATTGAAGCCAGAAAATATGAACCTGACAAAAACAAACTGTGCATATTTGCAGGTGCCTGCCAATCTTATTTTGAAGCATTAATTAAAGCAGGTGCCAATTTTGCAAGTTCACCAGGCAGAGTCTTAATCGACTGCCTTGACCCGTCAATAGTCTGCGAAAAGGTTGCAATTACTGATCCGAGAATGATTGTTACTCCATGGTCTGTGGCCAGACTTACAAAGTCAGGCACAAAAGGAATAGGCGGAATAAATACCAGAGGACGTTTAAAACCACTGACAGGCTCTAACTAAATATATATATACATTAAATGGGCATTTTTAAAATAACATTCTATTGATTATATTTACAGATACACTATAAATTGTTTTTTAAAATGCCCATACTTTTGTTTAGGCATAATATACCTTGAAAAATTTAAAATTTTACTTTCATTTATCTTAAAAAAGTGATATTATATTTTATAACAGTTCTTTTTTTTCAATCCATATTATTTCAATTATAAATGTTAGAATTTTCACTTTTTGATTATAACCGTATTTATTGGGTATTAATTATCATTAAATATTATAGAACACAAATCTCTAATGATTGGGGTTAGCAAAATGAGTGAAATTAAAAAGTGCGGTGTATTCAATTTACTCCCGGGAAAGCCTGTCCCTTACGGAGCAACCGTAATTCCTAACCATGGTGTTAATTTTTCAGTATACTCGCTGAATGCAACTTCTTGTGAATTAGTTTTATATAGGAAATCCGAAAAAGAGCCTTTTGCGATAATTCCGTTTCCTAATGAGTATAAAGTCGGTAATGTTTTTAACATGATTGTACAAAATCTTGATTATGAAAATATTGAATATGGATATAGAATGGATGGCCCACGCAGCCATAAGGAAGGACACTGGTTTGACCCCACGAAAGTTTTACTTGACCCTTATGCAAAAATAGTTGGCGGACGCGATGTGTGGGGTAAAGAACCTGATTGGAGCGATCCGTATCAGCACCGTGGACAGATAATGGCAGATGATTGCTATGATTGGGATGGCGACAGGCAGCTTAACATCCCTATTGAGGAGCTTATAATATATGAAATGCATGTACGCGGCTTTACAAGGCATCCTAGCTCCAATACCAAGAATCCGGGAACTTATGCAGGCATTATAGAGAAAATTCCTTATCTCAAAAAACTGGGAATAAACTGCGTTGAGTTACTTCCTATATTTGAGTTTGACGAATTTATTAAAATAAGAGGACCTATAATAAATATTTCGGGCGATCATATGAAAAACTACTGGGGCTATGATCCCTTAGCCTATTTTGCACCGAAAGCAGGCTATGCATCTTGTGCCGACGGAAAGCAGGCAACGGAATTCAAGGATCTTGTTAAGGCACTTCATAAAAATGGCATTGAAGTCATTTTGGATGTGGTGTTCAACCACACCGGTGAAGGCAAAGAAACAATGCCCAGTGTATCATTCAGGGGCATTGATAACAAAACATATTATCTTACCAATCCTGACGGAAGCTACCGTAACTACAGCGGTTGTTACAATACAGTAAATTGCAACCACCCGGTAGTGAGGAAATTTATTATTGACTGCTTGAGGTATTGGGTTTATGAGTATCACATTGATGGCTTCAGGTTCGATTTAGCTTCCATTATGTGCCGTGATCAAGACGGAACTCCGTTGGCCAATCCTCCGTTAGTTGAGGCTATATCCTTCGACCCTGTTCTCAAAAACACTAAGCTTATAGCCGAGGCCTGGGATGCGGCAGGCCTTTACCAGGTGGGCGGATTTCCATCATATGGCAGATGGTCAGAGTGGAACGGAAAATACAGGGATGACTTAAGACGCTTCTTAAAAGGCGACGACGGCTTTGTTGAAGCAATGACTTACAGAATTCAAGGTTCTCCTGATTTATATTCAGGAAGAGGCACTTGTGCGTCAATAAACTTTATAACCTGCCATGACGGGTTTACACTCATGGACCTTTTCTCGTACCATCAAAAGCACAATTTGGCCAACGGCGAAAACAACATGGACGGTTCAAACGATAATCACAGCTGGAACTGGGGATGCGAAGGACCTACCGATGATCCTGAAATCAAAAAACTACGTAAAAAGATGGTAAAAAACGCCATAAGCATTCTTATGTTAAGCTACGGTGTCCCTATGATCCTTGCAGGTGACGAAATGGGCCGTACACAAAACGGAAACAACAATGCATATTGCCAGGATAATGAGATAAGCTGGATAAATTGGAATCTACTAAAATCAAATCATGAAATATATAACTATTTTGAGAAAATTATTGCTTTTAGAAAACAAAATAAAGTCTTAATGACAAGAGAACATTATGAAACGTCAAATTCATTAGGAAGCAGATATCCCGAGATATCTTTCCATGGCGTAAAACCATGGGAATATGACAATTCCAGCATAAGTAAAACTTTAGCAGTTATGTTTTACGATAAACATTCTGATAATAATATTATATATATGGGAATGAATATGTATTGGGAAAAGCTTGAATTTACTTTACCTAAACTTGTAAACATGGACTGGTATTTATTTGCAGATACATCCAAATCAGCACCATACGATATCACCGAGCCGGGAAGAGAAATATTGCTCAAAAATCAGAGCAAAATTAATATCGATGCCAGATCCGTGGTTATACTAATAGGTAAAAAGAAGTATCAGGCTCAGTCTAATTTTATACAGGAAGGTTCATTATGAAAAACATAGAGCTAATACTTGACAAATTAAAAAAAAGGAAGAAAGATTTTATAGGAAATTTCTTCATTCCAAAAGCATGGAATTATTTCGGTTTTAAAAAATACCGCGAATCAATCGGAAGATATGGAGAAATCAATGTAAATCCATATGAATTTTTTTCACAATGTATAGATAATATGTTGGATGATGTTTTAGCCGATAATGCAGAAAATGCATTACCGGCTGCTCCTGTAAATATGGAAGACAGTGTTATATATGGGCTTTTTCCGAGAATGTTTACAGCCTGGAACCATTATAACAATGATATTTGTTCCGGAACATTCTTAAAAGCCATGTGCCTTCTTCCCTATTTAAAAAGAATGGGAGTCAATGTTGTATACCTTCTTCCAATTTTTAAATACAGCTTGAACTATAGAAAAGGTGAAACAGGCAGTCCATACTCAATAAAAAACATATATGAGCTGGACGAAAACCTTCACGACGATCTATTAGGGCCTATGGATACTTCTCTTTTAGAATCGGAATTTAAAGCTTTTGTAGAGGCATGCCATATTTTGAATATAAAGGTAATGATAGATTTTGTCTTTAGAACTGTTGCAAGAGACAATGATCTTATATTGGAACATCCCGAATGGTTCTACTGGATAAAGAACGATACAAAAAGCAGTTTTTGTGCTCCAATTATAGACGGAATAAAGCCTCAGACAGTTGTTAGCGAAAAACTCATTAAAAAAATATATACCAATAAATCAACCTGTGATTATTTAAAGCAGTTTACCCCTCCTCCCAATGAAATAGACGAAAAGAAATGGAATAAGCTTGTTAAAAAGCATCATGAAACAGGAATGAACATATTGGATTTGGTCGAAGAACATATGGGTATAACAACCGCACCAGGGTTTTCCGATGTTATAAATGACTCCCAGCCTCCCTGGTCCGATGTAACATATCTCAGATTTTATTTTGATAATCATGAGAAGGCTGCACCATTCATAAAGAGTGATCAGGCACCTTATGTATTGTTTGATGTAGCCAAGCTCAGCCTATTCAATTTTAAAGATATTAACAGGAAGCTTTGGGATTATACGGTAAATGTTATTCCCTATTATCAGGAAAATTATGGTATAGACGGTGCAAGAATAGATATGGGACACGCTCTTCCAACAGAGCTTAACAAAGAAATAATCAGAAAAGCGAAGGAAATAAACCCGGATTTCCTCCTCTGGTCTGAAGAATTTAACTATTCAAATTCAAAAAAAGCATTGGATGACGGTTTCCAGTTTATGACCGGTTCCCTTTGGTTCGATTATAAAAATATTGAAAAACCGGGGTTCTACAAAAAAGTTTTAGGGCCTCTCCTAAAGTCTTCCCTGCCTGTGACAGGTGCCCTGGAATCTCCCGATACACCAAGGGCCGCATACAACTACAAAAGCCCGAAAAGCCTTGAATTTATGGCTATTATAAACAATTTTATGCCCAATGTCATTCCAATGATAAACAACGGAATGGAAATAATGGAAATACAACCTATGAATCTTGGCCTTGATAACACTGAGGAAGGCCGGTTTGTTTTACCCGAAGATGACCCAATGTACGGCAAATTGGCTTTCTTCGATAACTACATGCTTCACTGGAACAACGACTCTTGGATTACCATGCCGGACTTCCTTGAGAAATCTTTTATATTGAGAAACCGTTTCAAAAAAATTATTGGGAACAAGGATAATTTTATATATCAGAAAAACATGGAGAGTAATAAGAAACTCCTGATGCTATGCTATAAAATTCCCAATAATGATGATTATCTTGTTGTATTGGGAAATAAAAGCAGCAAGGAATCCATACAGGTAGAATTAAACAAGTTGTTATACGATATAACACAAACTGCAGATTCAATAAAAATAGTGTACATGGAAAGAAATTTCTACAACCATACCATGTCCGCTCAAAGTAAAATTTTGTTACAGCCTAAGGATGTAATCGTTGGTATTGTTTCAACAAAACCCCATTAGACTTATGTTACATAAAAATTAATTATTTTTATGGGATAGGAGGACAGTATGAAGAGCAAAGGCAAATTGCCCAAAGTGGCGTATTTTTGTATGGAGTATGGTCTCCATGAAGATTTTAAGATCTACTCGGGAGGATTGGGAATCCTTGCAGGGGATTATTTAAAAGCAGCCCATGATGGTGAATATCCCATGGTTGCTATCGGTATCCTATGGCGTCAGGGCTATACAAGACAAACAATAGACCAAAACGGAAAACCTTGTGACAGCTTTCATGAATATAGTTATGACTTTCTGGAGGACACAGGAATCGAGGTTAAAGTAAGGATAAGAGGTCGCCAGGTTACATGCAGGGTGTGGCTGTGCCAAAACTATGGCAATGTTCCATTATACCTTCTTGACACCAACCATCCCGATAATACCGACAGGTTTATTACAGGACAGCTTTACGGATGGTTTTCCGAAGAAAGAATTGCTCAGGAGATGGTTCTTGGAATTGGTGGCGTAAAAGCATTAAGAGCACTTGGCTATTCACCCGATATCTATCATTTTAATGAAGGTCATGCCGTTTTTGCCGGAATTGAGCTTATAAGAGAGTTAATGGATAATGAAGGCTTATCCTTTAATAATGCAGTCTCAAAAGTCCGCAAAAAAATAGTATTCACCACACATACACCTGTTGATGCAGGTAATGAAGTTCATGAGCACGAACTTCTCCAGTATATGGGTGCATACAACGGTTTGACTTTCGGGCAAATGCTTCAGCTTGGCGGCGATCCCTTTAATATGACGGTTGCAGGGCTAAGGCTTTCATACAAAGCAAATGCAGTTGCAAAGCTTCATGGCAAAACAGCAAAAAAAATGTGGAAGAACGTTGAAGGTGCCTGTGATATCATAGCTATAACAAACGGTGTTCATAACGGAACCTGGCAGGATGAATCCATAAGATCAGCTTATGAAGCCGGGACAGACCTATGGATTCCCCATATGGAAGCAAAGAGAAAAATGATATATGAAATAAGTAAACGAAACTTTATAAACCTTGATGAGAATGTACTTACAATAGGCTTTGCGAGAAGAGCTGCTCCATATAAGAGAAGTGATTTCATCTTTAGAAAGAAGGAAATCATTGAGCCTCTGTTAAAAGAAAAGAAACTTCAGCTCATTTTCTCAGGAAAAGCGCATCCTAATGACTTAACAGGTAAAGAAATTGTTTCAAACCTTTATAAAATGTCTGAACAGTATCCAGGAAGCGTCGTTTTCATACAGGATTATGACATGTATATAGGCAGGCTTTTAACACGTGGATGTGATGTATGGCTTAATAACCCTATACGCCCCATGGAAGCAAGTGGAACCTCAGGTATGAAAGCAGCCATGAACGGAGTTTTAAATCTCAGCATACTTGACGGATGGTGGCCTGAAGGCTGCAAGCACGGTAAGAACGGATGGCAAATAGGAAACGGTTATGAAGGAAAGGACCAGGACAATGTAGACCTCAACTCTCTTTATGAAGTTCTTCTAGATGAGGTTATTCCGACCTATTATGAAAAGAGAAGCAAATGGATTGATATGATGAGAGAAAGTATTAAAATGTCCATTTGGAACTTTTCAGCAGACAGGATGATAGAAGATTATTTCGAGAAGCTGTATCCAAAATCCTCAAAGGAATCACGTTCCAAGAAGTAAGCAAAATTAAACAAAACAGGCAGGATAAGTGATTTTATTGCCAAATTGTAATATTAATATTCTACATATTTGGCAATAAAATCACTTTTGTGTATCGTACATTACTTCTGTTTTCTTACTTCTGGTTTCTGCCTTCTGTTTTCTGACATCTGCCCTCTGTTCTCTAGTTTCTGACTTCTTTTTTCTGTTTTCTAGAATCTTGACTTTTATAGATTACAAGTGTAATATTATTTTATAGACTACAATTGTAATCCTTTAAAAGGAGTTGTGTACTAATGGCTAAAGTACCTCAAATTTCCGACACCGAATGGCAGATAATGAAGGTTATCTGGGCGAAATCACCAATATCAGCTAACCAGGTAATTGAGTCACTGGAAGGCAGTTGCAATTGGAAGCCCAAAACCATAAAAACACTTTTAGGAAGGCTTGTAAAAAAGAAAGTACTCGGTTATCATAAAGAAAGTAGGGAGTATATGTATTACAGCCTTATATCCGAAAAGGAATGTGTCCGTGCCGAAAACAAATCATTTTTGAGCAAGGTATACGATGGGGCCTTCAATGTAATGATCGCAAGTTTTCTTGAAGATGAAAAGCTCTCAGCTTCTGAAATCGACCAACTTAAAAAAATTCTTGATGAAAAGACTAAAGAGATTTAATCTATATTAAATACGATTAATCCGGGTTTTTGTAATAATTTGAAAGCAGGTGACACTTTTGGTAGCTGTAGCACTATTTAAATGGATTGTATGCTCATCTGTTATGGCATCTATCCTTATAATACTTTTAGTCTGCTTAAAGTTTGCTTTGAAGGACAAGCTAAAAGCCAGCTGGCATCATATCATTTGGATTCTGGTTGTGTTTAAGCTTCTTGTACCCTTTGGTCCTCAAAGTAAGCTCAGCATATACAATTTATTCAATCTCACCGATAATAAAATCACAACGGAAAGTTATAATGTTATAAATACCATCAGCACAGCTACAAGCAATATCGTTAAAAGCACTCCAATTCCAGTAAAATTGGGGTCACAACAAAATATTGCAGAAAAAGATATTCCGGATAAAGTCGATCCTGTCTATTTGTCAATATTCGGTCTGTTCATCTGGTTGCTGGGTGCATTAATTGCATTGTCATATATTTTACATAGAAATATTAAAATGATACATAGTATGGAAATAGGCGGCATTATCAATAATAAAGAATTATGTGAATATCTCAATGAATGTAAAAAACAACTTAACATAAAACGGAATATTGTTCTAAAGTCTGTATCCAACTTTAGCTCCCCGGCTTTGTACGGTATGACCGGACAAACACTTCTTATACCGGAAACTATGCTTAATGAAAAGAGCTTATGGATACTAAAGTATTCCATTTATCATGAATTGGCTCATTACAAAAGAAAAGATATACAAATCAATATATTTGTTTCTGTTCTATTGGTTATTCACTGGTTTAATCCTATTATATGGATTGGCTTCAAAAAAATGAAACAGGATTCTGAATTGGCATGCGATGAATTGGCACTCTCCTTCATCAAGCCTCAAGACCGTAAGAACTATGGTTTGGCACTCATTGAGGTTGCAAAAAGATATTCTTATAATGATTTGTCTCTTAGCAATGCAGTTTGCTTTTCAAGCGGTAAATCTAATTTGAAAAGAAGACTTTTGCTTATATCATCATACAACATCAAAAAATACAAAAGTAATTATGTAATTGGTTTTATGTTTTTTATCCTGTGCATTATTGCATTAACCAACGCAGTGGAAAGCATAATTTAAGCAAAATATATTTACTTGTTGAAACAAATGCCTCTATGGTTTACAATCTATTTGTGGAAGGGAGGATGTACCTAAATTTACATTTAAATTTTAAGAAGGCATTAATGATTTTATAAAATTTCTTTTAAGAGGGTGGTCAAAAAATGAAAAATTTTCTTCTACCGATTCTTTCAGCTATACTGTTGGCCTTAAGCCTATGCAGTGTGTCTTTTGCTGAAGGAAACAACTTACTTAAAAATCCCGGCTTTGAAGATGCCGATAAACCTTATTCCTGGGATCAGGATATATGGGAAGCATCTGACGGTCAAAAAGAAATCAAGGTTGTAAGCGATGTATTTCATAGCGGTAAGCAATGTGCTGTAATTATAAACACAAAAGAAGGAGACTCAAGACTAAAACAAACAGTTGATGTTGAACCGGATTCCATATACAAGATATCCGGCTGGATAAAAACAGAAAATGTCGGTGAAGAACAAAAAGGTGCTAACTTTTCAATTTATATGCTGCAAGTCACATCCACTGATGTAAAAGGCACAACCGACTGGAAATATATAGAAATGTATGGTCGTACCGGTAAAAGCCAAACATCCCTTACTGTAACGGCAGGCCTCGGCGGATATGGCAGCCTTAACACCGGAACAGCATACTTTGATGATATATCTGTAGAAAAAGTTGACAGTGTACCCGTAGATGCTGTAGAACTTCCGTTTTATTCCAACGAAACAAACGGTGGAGGTTTAGACGACGGAGACAAGTCATGGCTTGTATATTTAAGCCTTTCACTCCTTGCTGCAATAGGTGCCATTCTTTTCTTCGTTCTTAAGAGTCCTAAGAAAAATGTACAGGATTCGGATAAAACAAAAAGTTCGAATACAAAAAGTTCAAATGTTGCATTAAAGAAAGGCTCTTCTCAACAGGAAGAAACCGCTGCAAAAAATCAGCCTCCACCATTTAAATTGGATAAAAAAGACTGGATTATAATGAGTGTTATGACTCTGGTTTACATGATTATAGCTTTGTACAACCTGGGTGAAATGACTGCACCCGAAACTTTCTGGAAACCTGCATCTTCAGGTGAAAGCTTTGTGGTAACCTTCGATAAAAAATACAACCTGTCAAGAATCGGTTATCACGATAATATTGGAGACGGAAAATATACCGTGCAAGCTTTGGATCCTGAAGGAAATTTCGTAACTATCGGAACAATGAGCCAGGATGTCTACAATGTATTCAGATGGCAGTATATTTCCGATATAAACTTCACTACAAATAAAGTTAAATTTATTGTAGAGTCCTCAGGTGCTGCAATAAACGAAATAGCATTTTATGAAAAAGGCAGCAAAGAGCCTATAAAAGGCTTTAAACTGGAAGAAATCAACACAAATCCGAAAAAAGATGTAGGTACGGTTGAAAATCTTTTTGATGAGCAGGATACTGCAAGATATTACAACACTTATATGAATTCAACATACTTTGATGAAATATATCACCCGAGGACCGCTTATGAGCACATACACAGGATGGAGCCTTACGAAACAACCCATCCGCCTCTTGGCAAGGTTATTATGGCTCTGGGTGTACTCATATTCGGAATGAACCCATTCGGATTCAGAATCATGGGAACAATTTTCGGAGCATTAATGATTCCGGCCATGTACCTCCTGGGTAAAAAGGTATTCCACAAAAGAATATTTGCCTTTGCAAGTGCTTTTATGATGATGTTTGAGTTTATGCATTTTGCTCAGACGAGAATAGGAACTATTGACTCCTATCCTACATTTTTCATCATAATCACATATTTCTTCATGTATGATGCCTTTATCAAAAAATCCTACAAAGTTGGATTTAAGAATTCACTTAAGCCTCTTTTACTCGCAGGAATATTCTGGGGTCTTGCTGCCGCAAGCAAATGGACGGCACTATGGACAGGTTTCGGTCTGGCTACATTGTTCTTTGTGGGAATGGGACTGGAAGTCATTGATTACAAAAAAGCAATAAGCAAAAAGATTAAAGGCAAGTTTCCTGCATGGACCCGTGACTTTATTAAAAACAAGCTGGTGTTGACTCCACTGACATGTATTCTATTCTTTGTGATTATACCGGGCATAATATATGTATCTTCATATCTGCCCATAATTACTCTTCCAGGTCCTTCACATAACCTTGAAGAGGTTGTCAGGTATCAAAAAAATATGTACGAATACCATTCGGACCTTGTGGCAACCCATCCGTACCAGTCCAACCCCTGGGAGTGGGCTGTAGGCTATAAGCCGCTTTTAGAGTATCGTGATACCAACCAACCTGCCGGCAAAGTATCCCTAATGTATACAATGGGGCATCCCATTATACTCTGGTTCGGACTATTTAGTATTTTTGCTATCATGGCCATAGGTCTCTGGAAACGTGATAAGCGAGTGTTCTTTATAATTGTTGGCTATGGGTTCCAATACCTACCATGGTTCATAACAAACCGAGGCGGTTGTATGTTTATATACCACTACTTTACAGCTATACCGTTCCTCATCATGGCACTTGTTTATCTGCTTAAATTTATTTATGACGATCTGCCGAAGATAATAGGAAAAGCATATATGAGTAAAAAATCTGAAGAAAAGGCAAGACTTGTTACGAAGTGTATTTTCTACAGCTTCCTTGCCATTATTGCAATCTTCTTTGTCTGGTTCTATCCGGCACTTTCGGGAATGGTCGTTGATGACAGTTACCTAAATACCGTAAGGTGGTATAATGTATTATAAGAAATAAATTAAGGGGCTGTTTTTGGCAGTCCCTTTTTTATGCAAGTCATACTATCTATTTTTATATTTTATATCGCTATTGTTGTAAATTTACATTATTAAAATTTAATTACCTTCGGCTCACCGGTAAATGAATAGAAAGTAGCCGTCGCATCCTTGAAGTAAAGAACCTCGGTATTGTCATCCTCCGCTTTATACATAGATTGAAGCTGAGGATAATTATCAAGCATATGCTTTTTGGCCTCTACCCTGTCATCTCTAACAAGCTCACCCGCTACTCTGAGCCATTTTCCATCAGCAAAAGCACAAAGCTCTACTTTTGGATTCGCCTGAATCTGCTTAGACACCGCTTTTACCTTACCTGTCTGAATATAAAGTTTGCCTTCAAAAATATCTACTGTACCAAATGGCCTAACTCTAGGCTGATCTCCTTCTACAGTAGCCAAGTAATATGTTCCGCAATTCTTTAAAAACTCATAAACCTCTTGCATTTCTACTCCTCCTTATAATCTTTATAATCTTTTATATTTCTTTTATATACTTCTTTAATATACTTTTTATACAATTATATCTTTCGAATTCTATTTATACAATCATATCTTTTTAATCCAGCTCAATTACTCCGGTGTAAAGCTTACAGTATCTTCCAGCCATTTCAAGAAGTATTTCATGTATACCTTGTTCCATAATTTCACCATGTTCCAATACAATAATCTGGTCGGAATTTCGTACTGTAGATAGTCTATGTGCAATTACAAAGGTAGTGCTGTTCTTCATTAGCCGGTCCATACCGCGTTCAATGTGTTTCTCAGTTCTTGTATCCACTGAACTGGTTGCTTCGTCAAGTATCAGAATAGGAGCTTTTGATATGGCAGCCCGTGGGATATTGAGAAGCTGCCGCTCACCCTGGCTCAAATTGGCACCATCACCTTCTAATACAGTATCATACCCTTGAGGCAGTCTTTCTATAAATGAATGAGCACATGCTACCTTAGCAGCAGCAATAACTTCTTCATCTGTAGCATCAAGACATCCATACAGAATATTCTCTCTGACTGTTCCGGAAAATAAATGGGTATCTTGAAGCACCATTGCTATATTGCTTCTTAATGAATCCTTTCTGATATCCTTAATATTGATGCCATCGATCAATATTTCTCCCTCTTCAATTTCATAAAACCTGTTTATAAGGTTTGTAACGGTTGTCTTTCCTGCACCTGTAGATCCGACAAATGCAATTTTTTGACCGGGTTTAGCACAAACATTGATGTGTTTGAGTACGATTTTACCTGGAACATAACCGAATGTTACATTCTTCAAAACTACTTCCCCTTTGATTGGCTGTGCACCTTCTACCCGGTTGGCCTCAGCACAGATTCCCACGGCATCCGCCGGATCATCCGCTTTAGGTGAATTGAAACGTAACCGTTTTTTTACTATAATAATTATGATAAATTTACATTCTGGAGGGATTTTAATGGCTTGTAACAATACTATTAATTGCACTTGTACATATACATCATGTTCACGTCATGGCAAATGCTGTGAATGTGTTGCATACCATCGCAGAGGTGGAGAAGTACCGGGATGCTTCTTTTCCAAATCCGGTGAAAAGACTTATGACAGGTCGATTGATAATCTCTACAAAGATTATAAAAAGAATGGTTAACAACTGCCCATTTTATAAAAATTCGGGGCCCGTAGAAAAATGTTTTGTTTTTCGGGCATTAATAATTTCATAGCATCTCCTCCTTAATATAATGATATTATCATATTGATATTATCATTATATTAAGAACAGAGATGATTGTCAAGAGCAATGTTTTACTGCTGTGATAAAATCAAATCAAATTTTCCGGGTTGAGGTATTTTAATTCATCGACAACAAATACACCGTCTTTCCTTATGAGTTTATCGTCAAACCAAATCTCTCCCCCGCCGTATTCAGGTCTTTGAATGAACACCAAATCCCAATGAATAGCGGATTTGTTTCCGTTATCACATTCATCATAGCAGCTTCCGGGGGTAAAGTGTATGCTTCCTTTTATCTTCTCGTCAAAAAGGGTGTCCTTCATTGGTTTCTCTATGTATGGGTTTACTCCTATGGCAAACTCTCCAACATACCTCGCACCTTCATCGGTATCAAAAACTTTGTTTATACGCTCCGTATCATTTGCTGTGGCCTTAATTATTTTACCGTCTTTAAATTCCAGTCTGATATTCTCATACGTAACTCCCATATAAACAGCGGGAGTATTATAGCTTATCACACCGTTGACAGAATCCTTTATGGGAGCAGAGAACACCTCACCATCAGGGATATTAAGCTTTCCGTCACATTTTATTGCCGGCATTCCTTTTATAGAGAAGGATAAATCGGTATCCTTGCCTGTTATTCTAACCCTGTCGGTCTTTTCCATATACTCAACCAACACATCCATTGCTTTGGACATTTTTTTATAATCAAGGTTGCATACATTAAAGTAAAAGTCCTCAAATACTTCGGTAGGCATATTGGCAAGCTGTGCCATTGAATCATTTGGATACCTCAATATACACCATTTTGTACTTTTCACCCTTACATCAGAGTGAAGCGGTTTCTGGTAATACTTCATATAGATATCCATTTTATCCGATGCCACCTGTCCAAGCTCGCTTACATTATTGCTTGCTCTGATTCCTACATAGGCATCCATTCTCTTCATTCTTTCTATTTCAAAGAATGCCATTTCCTTTATTTGCTCTTCATTGCAACCTTCCAGCAGTACTCTTATAAGCTCATTGTTTTTATTTGTTAAATACGGTATTCCTCCTGCCTTATAGGTTTGTCTTACAAGCTCTCTGGTAAGCTCGAAACTATCCCCAAAGGTCTCAATAAGGATCTTTTCCCCTTTCTTTATCTCAACAGAATAATTAATTATATTTTCAGCCAGCTTGATAATCCTTGCATCCTTCATAAGTAAAATTCCTTTCTCAAATTGTTTATATTGAATTGTTAGCCAAGTAAAGCTTCCAATTCAGATAGTATCTCTTCAAATACCTTTAATGCATCCTCAACAGGCTTTGGCACAGAAAGGTCTACTCCTGTTATTTTCAAAAGCTCCAACGGATAATTTGATGAACCGCTTCTTAAAAACTCCTTGTACTTTTCCACAGCCAGCTTGCCTTCATTCAGTATTTTCTTTGATATGGATGCAGCCGCCGAAAATCCCGTTGCATATTTATATACATAAAAGCTATTGTAGAAATGCGGGATACGAGCCCATTCCATATCAATGTCTTCATCAACCACCGTAACGCTTCCGAAGTATTTTAAATTAAGCTCCCTATAAATACTGCAGAACATTTGGGGTGTAAGTGCTTCACCTTTCTCGAATCTTTCATGTATTATCTTTTCGAATTCTGCAAACATTACCTGTCTGAATACTGTTCCGCGGAATTCCTCAAGATAATGATTCAAAAGGTATGCTTTTTCATTTTTATCCGTGGTTTTTTCAAGCAAATAATTCATAAGCAGAAGTTCATTAACCGTAGAAGCTACCTCAGCAACAAATATCTTATAGTGTGAGTATATATAAGGCTGGGTACTATTGGTATAATAGGTATGCAAAGCATGACCCATTTCATGTGCAATGGTAAACACATCATTGATAGTTCCCTGGAAATTTAGAAGAACATAGGGATGACTCTTGTAAGAACCCCAGGAGTACGCTCCGCTTGTTTTTCCTTCGTTTTCATATACATCAATCCAGCCTGAATTAAAAGCATTTTTAAGAAGGTTGATATAATCTTCTCCCATAGGGCTAAGACCTTGTATAACCATATCAAGTGCTTCTTCATAGGATATTTTTTTCTTTGACTCTTGAACAATAGGCACATACAGGTCATACATATGAAGCTCATCCAGCTTCAGTGCCTTCTTCCTGAGACTTAAATAACGATGCAGCAGTCCCAAATTATTGTTAACCGTTGATATAAGGTTATCATATACATTTACCTGTACATTATCATCATCCAACGATGCTTCAATAGATGAGCCATAGTTCCTGACAGTAGCATAAAATCTGTTGGCTTTTACATTGCCTGCAAGGGATGCTGCGATGGTGTTCTTTTGCTTCTTATATGTATCGTAAAGTGCATGAAAAGCTTCTTCCCTAACGCTCCTGTCGTGACTTTCCAAAAGTGTTATATATCTTCCTTTTGTAAGTTCTATTTCATTCCCTTCTTCATCCTTAACAAAGGGAAACTTGATGTCTGCATTATTAAGCATTGTAAAAACATCCTTTGGAGTGGAAGCAAGCTCATAAGACATAGCAATTATTTTTTCTTCCTTTTCCGACAATATATGCTTTTTCTGCCTGATTATTTCATTTATAAATTGCTCATACAATTTCAATTTGTTGTTGCTTTTTATAAAGCCATATAATACATCTTCAGAAACGGATATCAACTCCGGCACAATGAACGACAGTATTGAACCGATTTCTGTTCCAAGAGTAGATGCTCTATCAGTGAGAGCCTGATATACAGGATCTGAGTTATCTTCATCCCTCTTCATACGTGCATAGACATATATGTTGTCAAGCATGCTTAGGATATCATCCCTTAAACATAAACATTTCTCAAGATTATCCGCACTTTTTCCCAAAGTACCTGCATATTTGGCGATTTCACCGCATAATATTTTTACTTTTTCAAAATCCTCTTCCCACTTCTCACGGCTATCATATATATCCTCAAGCTTCCACTTATACTTTTCATCAATCTCACTTCTTTTCGGTAATGTATTACTTGCCATAACTAAACCTCCGTCATTTAAATTTATTTTTTATTACATTAAATATGTTGTTCATATTTCCATTGATGTCCTTTAATAGTATACCAATATCAATATATTTTAAATATAATTCTTTTTGTATCCGGAATTTAAGCTGTCAATATTCTAATAAAACTATTTTATTCAATCTAAGCATATATAACCTCCATAAAATGCGGCTGAATTCCATAGTTTATATGCTATTTTTATTTTCTATAGAACTAAAGCCAATTCCTCCATTTCCAAACAAAAAGTATTAGCAATTATATTTAATCATATATTATATTATATAATTATTTAAAATTATGATAAAATTGATATTAATTTTTATGTATATTTACGATTAATCCACAGGAGATGTTGTTATGAAAAAGATAAAAGTGGGCCTTTTAGGCCTTGGTGTCGTAGGCTCTGAACTGGCTAACATTATTAACTCAAACAAAGAAGACACTAAGCAAAAATATGGCGTTAAAATGGAAATAGGAAAGGTTTATGTACGAGATTTGAATAAAAAACGGAATGCTGACATACCTCCTTCAAACCTAACAAATAATGCAGATGAAGTATTAAACGATTCCGATATAGTTTGTGAATGCATGGGAGGCTCTGGAACAGAAATCACCAAAGATTATGTAATCCGCTGTATTAAGTCAGGTAAACCCGTTATAATGTCAAGCAAAAAAGTTATAGCCCTTTATGGAAAGGATATTGTTAACCTCTGCATGGATAAAAAAATACAGCTAAGGTTTGATGCAACTGTAGGAGGAGGCATTCCAATTGCAAAAGTAATCAAAGAATGCTTTAAAGGTGAAAAGATTACAAAAGCCGTTGGAATACTTAACGCTACTTCAAATTATATTTATTCAAATATGGACCGTAAGGGCTACTCCTTTGAGCAAGCCTTAAAAAAGGCTCAGGAGTTGGGTTATGCCGAAAATGATCCCTCAGAAGATATAAACGGATTTGATGCCCTGTACAAAGTGATAGTTCTTGCATTATTTGCAATGAAAAGCTGGGTCAATATAAATAAGATGTCAACAAAATCTTTTTCATCAATTGATGTTTTGGACATGAAATATGCACACGAACTTGGTTACAGAATAAAACCCCTGGCGATATTTGAAAAAAAGCAAACTCAATTTATTTACAGAGTCGGACCTTGCCTTATCGATGAAAATCATATAGCAGCCAATGTTGTTAATAACTTCAACATAATAGTTTTTGAAGGCTCAAACTCAGGCAAGCTGGGTTTCTATGGTCAGGGAGCAGGCTCAAAGCCTACCGCAACAGCAATGTATGATGATCTTATCGGTCTTCTAAGGACAAGCTTTGATTTTGAAATGGACCTTTATGACAACTGTGATGAGATTACTGATTATAGAGACTTTACCAACAACCTGTATTGGAGAGTTTCCGTTGACAACACTATAGGCAAGCTTGCTTTCATATGCAATGTCTTCGCGAAAAATTCAGTTAACATAGAAAAAGTAATACAAAAAGATGAGATTAACGGGAAGATGGATGTTGTTCTTCTGACCAACAGCGTTGAATCTACTGTTATTGATCAAATCACAAATGAGTTTGAAAAAAATCAAATTGATGTTAAAACTATAATTCCATTCTTTAACGACTAAGTTCTAAACAAATTAATATAAAATAATTTGTTAATCCCTTGACTGTCCCCTAAGGTCTCGAATTATACTAAATCTTGAAAATGCGTCATGAGAATTATGCTATTTATAGCCTAATCTCTCATGGCTTTTGAAAAAGGAGGGGATTCACATGAAAATCAGTGAAGTAATGGAGCTAACGGGATTAACCAAGAAAGCTATAAACTATTATGAGGGATTGGGGCTAATAAATCCTGCATTCAACAAAGAGAACAATTACAGAGAGTATTCTCAACAAGAAGTCGACAGGCTTATTCAAATATCAATTCTGCGTCAGATTGATGTCCCATTGAAAGATATAAAGAATATTTTATCCGATAACACAAAAATCAAATCAATTCTGGAAGTTCACATGATGAAGCTTGAAAATCAAATTAAATCTATGGAAACATCAAAAAATATATTAAAAGCATGTTTATCGGGATTAGAGAACAATTTCAATGATTTATCTTCCATTACATCCGAATTGTCAACTCTTAACAATTCTTTAAGGATGGATTCAAAAGGTCGTTCTGATTATATGCAAAAGCAATTACATCGAATTTTCCCCGGAAACTTCGGTAAGCTCATATCCTACCAATACGGTGCATTTCTGGACGAACCTTTAGATACTCCTGAAAAGGAAGCTGCATGGATTTCAATAGTTAAACATCTAGATGATGTTGAAGACTTTAGTCTTCCCGAAGATATTGAAAATTTATACAATAATCTTTCAGACGATTATTTTGATAAAGTTGAAGAAAACATGAACAGCATGATCCATAAAATGATATCCTTCTCAGACCAGGAATTTGAAAAATACATAAGCGATATAATTGATAAGCTAAATGAAACAGAGAGCTTTAAATCAGAAATAGCATCTGTTAACGATAAATATTTTGAAAGTGAAATGCTGATTAAAAGCAAAATGAAAGCCATGGGATACTATGACAAATTTGAAAACAATTTAAAGGCCCTAAGCCCCAAATATGCACTATACGTGGAAAGGGCCAAATATATGGAGAATTGTATTGCTAAAGCCTTTGGTATAGATATAAGCAGAAACTAAATAAAATTTTTTTATATGAAATGAAGGTATGGAATGAACGGGTGTAATAGCCTGTTCATTCATTTTCACCATGTACAGCTCTAATCACTACCTTTCTTTCAATACTTTGATAAGCCCTTCTTCAATACATGTATTTAAAGCCAGATTTTTATTGCCAAAATCATAGAATTTTACCTTTATTATTCCTTTATTCTTATCAACATTAATAACTTGTCCCACACCAAACTTAACATGTTCTATCAATGCACCTTCCATATCCTCCTGTACACCTTTATCTTTAGTTTTTTTGAACCCAAATAAATCCCTTTGAAAGATTGATGTTCTCTGTGCCTTAAGAAGCTGCTTTACAAATCTTGATGCAGGTATCTTTCTTTTATTTGACGTGCCAAAAGTTATAATCTCAAGGTGCTTTCTTGCCCTGGTCATACCCACATAGAACAATCTTACTTCTTCTTCCATAAGGTGCCTGTCCCCTTCATCATAGCGGGATATGCTCTTTGCAGTCGGGAACTGGCCTTCCACAAGATCTATAATAAAGACATTGTCAAATTCCAGCCCCTTGCTGGAATGGATTGTGGAGAAAATAACCGAATTATTGTACCCCTTTTTGCTGCATTCACCAATAACCTTCTGCAAGTGTTCCAGCCTTAAGAAAAAGTCATCATATGTCTCACATTTTTCAGCGATAGTCTTCAAAGCGTCCATTATCTGGTTCAAGCTTTCCTGGGAATATCCTTTTTCCTTGCACATTCTCCTTACAAATGTCTTGTAATTAAGATCTTTTTCAATGAACTCTATTGCATCAAGAGGTTTCAATGTGGGTATCTTCTTAAAATTTTTACAAATATCAACCAATTCCCTTTTTGTTCCCTGAGTCATCCCCGGATAAGACATCACCGCATCAAAAACATCACTATATTTGCTTATATTGCTTAATACATACTGATGCATCTCTTTTGATAAAAATACATTCATTTTGTAATAAATATTCGAAAACGAATCTGTATCAACGGGATTCAAACCAAGCCTTATAAACGAAAGAATATCGGTGACCATCCAATGCTTGAAAAAATGAATGTTTGTTTCCTTCAAATAAAAAGGAACATCATTTCTATCAAAAAACTCCACAAGAGGTATTGCAGAAATATTGTTTCTATAGAGAACGGCACAATGGGATAATCTTTCAGCCTTCATAACAGAATTCAGTATATGGATATATTGGTCATTTCTGTCTTTTAAGTTCACAAACTCAATGGGATTGCCCTTTTCCTTATGGGTAAACATATTCTTGTCGTATCTGTCTTTGTTCTGTTTAATAAACATATTGGCCGGTTTAACAATACATCCGGTAGAACGGTAATTTCTTTCCATCAGCATTATCTTTGCACCGGGATATGTCTTTTCAAAATCGAGAAGTGCCTGTGGAAATGCTGCTCGAAAGCCATATATACTCTGATCTTCATCCCCCACCATGAATATATTGTTCTTTGGGGCAGCTAAAAGCTTAATCAGTTCATGCTGTGCAAAAGATGTATCCTGTGATTCATCCACATTTATATAATGATATTTATCCCTAAAGAAACTCAGCATTTCTCTATTTTGCCTAAAAAGCTGGTAAGTACCTGTAAGCATATCATCATAATCGATAAGCCTTTCTTCTCTTTTATATTTTTCATATGCCTTATATATCTCTGTAAAATTGTCGATAGAAGTCTCAATCTCTTCAATTTCATTTATATCCATTAACATGTTCTTTACATAACTGATACTGCTTGTAAGCTCTTCCAATGTATCCTCATTAATATATTCATTGTTTATTTCAAGGTAAATTTGTTTTAACAAATGTGCTTTGGATGCCTGGTTTTCCGTACCCTCTATAACCTTTGGAAAGGTTTTTCCCATTTTTCTTACATAAGTGTCAATCACAGAATAGCAAAAACTGTGGATGGTGGAAAATTGAACATCATGCAAAATGTCATCACCGAATATCCTGTTAAAGCGATTCTTCATATCTGAAGCCGATGCCCTGCTGAATGTTAGAGTCAATATTTTCCCAGGATCGATATTATGATTCAAAACCATATTTGCCACACGTGATACGATTACAGTGGTTTTACCTCCTCCCGGAACCGAAAGAAGAAGTGCAGGTCCATGGATATTGCTGACGGCCTCAGCTTGCTGCTCATTTAAATTTATATTATATTTTTCCCTCAATACATCGGTAAAATCCATCAAGCTCCTCCAACAATCAATTTATAACGATACTATTATAACATTAGTGAGCAAGTATATAAAAACAAAAGCATTGAAATTTTATTTTTCACAAGGCATATAAAAGTATATAATTAGGTTGATTTAATCTAGAATATTCAATAAAATATAAGTATAGCAGTAAATATAAGTTTAAGAGTTTTGAAAAGGAGGAATAGATAGAATATTTATTAGGAAATTAAAGTTAGTGTACAAATTGGTTTAAATTTTTTAAGGGGGTAGAAGTATTTATGAGAAAAGCAAAAAGAATAGTCTCGTTAGTTGCCATACTTGCACTGCTTTCCATGTATTGTCTTTCAGTTAACATGGGATCTGTTTCTTATGCAGTTGATGACACCAACGATGACTGGCTCCACTGCGAAGGAGACAAGGTTGTTGACAAAGATGGAAATGAAGTATGGCTGACAGGTGCAAACTGGTTTGGCTTCAACTGCAGTGAAAACGTTTTCCACGGTGCATGGTATGATGTAAAAAATATTTTGCAAAGTGTAGCGGATAGAGGTATAAACCTTTTAAGAATACCTATTTCTACTGAGCTTTTATATAGCTGGATGATTGGAAAGCCAAACAAGGTTTCAAGTGTAACGGCTGCTAATGACCCGCCATATATGGTTATGAATCCTGATTTTTATGATCCTGAAACAAAAGGTCCAAAAAACAGTATGGAAATCTTCGACATAATAATGGGATATTGTAAAGAAATGGGAATTAAAGTAATGATTGATGTACATAGTCCTCATGCCGATAACTCAGGTCACATGTATGAGTTATGGTATGGTATGGAAACCAAAACAGCTGGTGTTGTAACAACAAAGATGTGGATTGACACATTAGTTTGGTTGACAGAAAAATACAAAAATGATGATACCATTCTAGCAATAGATTTAAAAAATGAGCCCCACGGTACACGCGGCTATTCCGGTCCTTGTCCTTCCACAACTGCAAAATGGGACAATTCTACTGATGAAAACAACTGGAAATATGCAGCTGAACAGTGCGGTAAAGCTATACTTAAAGCCAATCCAAACATGCTTATCGTTATAGAAGGAATTCAAGTATATCCAAGAACTGAAAAAGGTATTACATGGGATGACCCGGATGTTTGGAATGCAACCGGTGATAATGCTGTATATCATAACGCATGGTGGGGTGGAAACTTAAGAGGTGTTAAGGATTATCCTATTGATTTCGGTTCACCTCAACTCAATAAGCAAATTATCTATTCACCGCATGACTATGGTCCTTCAGTTTACAATCAGCCATGGTTTGATAAGGATTTTACAACACAAACGTTATTGGATGACTATTGGTATGATACCTGGGCATATATCGATGACCAGAAAATCGCTCCTCTTCTCATTGGTGAATGGGGAGGACATATGGACGGAGGAAAGAACCAAAAATGGATGGAGCTCTTAAGGGATTATATGATTGAAAAGCGTATCAACCATACATTTTGGTGCATAAATCCAAACTCAGGTGATACTGGCGGACTTATCGGTAATGATTGGTCTACATGGGATGAAAAGAAATACGGGTTACTTAAACCTGCTTTATGGCAATCAGGCGGCAAGTTTGTCGGCCTTGATCACCAGATACCTCTTGGTAAAAACGGTATTTCATTGGGACAGTATTTAGGAAATCCTACGTCACCAAGAAACACTCCAACTCCAACTACAACGAAGGGTGCAACTCCTACTGCTACACCTACTGCAATACCTTCAACTTCAACAGATAAGATTTCAGGGTATATTTCACCTGATATCACTTCATCAAGTACAGAAATAAAGAAGGGCTTCAAGGTTGAGATAGTTGGTTCTAGTGTTTCTGCAGCAACCAATGCTTCAGGCTATTTTGAAATCAGCTCATTGCCTGATGCAAGCAGTTATACCCTTAAAATAAGCAAACCCGGATATCTTGCAAGAGAAATTACAGGCGTCAAAAAGAACGACACTATCGGTACACAAGCATCTCCTGTACTTATTTGGCCGGGAGACATTAAAACACCTCAGGACGGTGTCATAAACATGTCGGATATCATTGAGGTTGCAAAGGTATTCGGAAGCATTTCAGGCGATGACAAGTATGACTCTGTATTTGACACTAACCTTGACGGGTCAATTAATATGTCAGATATCATAAATATAGCCAAACATTTTAATGCAACTACTGCAAGCTACGGAAACTAATGAACCGTTAAGACACTAAAATACAATTAAACAGCAAATGGAACAAAGAGCCTGCTGTCAAGATTCAATAATGACAGCAGGCTCTTCTTACCTCATACCGCTTATTTCTTACCTCTTATTTAAATTTCATTTGAAGCAATTTTTACTTTCGTAACCATCGGAACCTTTTCAATTTTTTCTTCCTTACCGTTTTTCGAAATCCTTATAACATAATTGCCGTTTGTGTAAACTATATTTCCATCTTCATCAATGTCAAAATCCAATACACCTTTTTTTATAGTCACTAATTTCCCATCATCCCCCATTTTAACCAATTCCCAACTTCTGGGTGCAAATCCGGGATATTTTTCTCCTGAGTCCATATTCTCCTTTAAAGCATTTTCTACATTGATAAGATTACCCTCTATAAAGATTTCTTGCTGGGATTTTTCTCTAATCTTAGCAGGGTTATTCCCTTTTGATCTGAGACTCTCGCCGGAATATCTCATTGAAAAGAAATTCATCCAGGAAAATATTGCCTTTAGCATTCTGAATGGAAAAAGAAATATGTCCTTTAGCGTTTGCCCGGGACTCATTTTGTGTTCATCACCAAATGGCCTTTTTATAAAATACAAATTACCTTCCATGTCTTCTTTGGGCTTTTCAAAATTAAATTTTTCATCAACCATGCATTCTTCAACAGTGCCCGCACTTATATCCAGCTTGCAAATAAATCGATTACTGAATGCAACTTCATTATTAGACCTATTCAAACCTATACCGCATGAATCGTAATATATGATATCTTTATTTCTTCTTGACCAGAAGGGATTTTGGTCTCTCGACTCCCCTTCGGTAACAATTCTATAGCTTCCTTTTTTCAAGTCTATCAATGCAATATGCTTCTCAAAGCTTTCTTCACTAACAGTAACAACTGCCTGACCACTGCTTCCATTATAGTCTATTCCCGAAAACTCAGTATTGCTTTTATGAATTATATGCCCCTCATTATTGGAATCATGGGATAAATTTTTAGAGAATATACCCGACATGTTATTGACCGTTATTGTATATATGATTTCATCTGTATCCTCTAAAAATGCAATTCCCGTAATGTTGGCTTCTTCACGAGGTATCTCAATATCCTGCACCATACTATGAACGCCCATGAACCTTGCTCCCTGTCCCTCTGTTTTCCATGAATTCTTTTTTATTATTTCATATCTGTTTTTATTGTATTTCTCAAGATATTCACTTGTATAATATGTAATTTTTGAACCGTCAATCCTGCCTATCTTGCCCTCAGATGCAAAAATTATCTTTTGACCCATATACGTCCCCCTCTGACCCAATAATATATCAAATGTATCAAATATATCAAATATTTCCACTTCTCCATATTCTAAACAATTGTACTCCTCCTGCTGCAATAACCTTAAATGCTGCATATGCGGGAACCGCAATCAACATGCCTATAAATCCATAAAGCGATGCTGCACCTAAAAATAATATTATTATAGTCAATGGATGTATGGCAAGCCTTTTGCCCATAAGATTGGGAGATATAAAGTTTCCTTCCAACTGTTGTACCAACACGGCAACTATCAGAACCTTCAATGCCATGAAAGGGCTGACCGACAGTCCGACGAAAAACGCAGGAACAACACCTATAATTGCTCCAAGCATAGGTATAAATGATGTAATCATTACAAGAAAAGCAAGAATGAAAGAATATTTAAGCCCTACTATAAGATACCCTATATAGGATAAAATGCCAAGAATCAATGCTATAAGTGCCTGCCCCGTTATATAGTTTGACAGCGTTTTATCCGTTTCTTTTACTATGCTTACAATATTTCTTCTATACTTTGATGGCACAGAAACAATTGCCTTTGCATAAAACTTCCTATCATCTCTTAGAAGGTAAAATAGAATAAACGGTACTGCCACAAGTACTGAAGCCGCACTCGCGATAGCCGAGGCTGCACTGAATATACCGTCCCTAACAACAGGAAATACACTTTTTGCATAAGAAGTAAGCTGTTCATTCAATTTACCCGAAAATAATGCGGCAATATTTTTATCTTTTATGAGCTCATCAGCTTTTACTCTAGCTTTCTCCAAAATAAGAGGCATATCATCCAAAAGCTGCTGTGCTTCTTTTACTATGAGAGTTCCTGCATAAATGCCAACCAATGTAAAAACAAGCAGAAATACAAAAAACACAATAAGTATTGATGGTGTTTTGGGTATCTTTTTTTTGCAGAGAAATTTTACCAAAGGTCTGAAAATATAGTATAGCATAAGGGCAAACAATAAAGGAAAAAACACAATAGCAATAAATTTTTTGAAAGGTGCTATAAAAAAGTCTATCTGCCCGATTAGAAAAATTATAACAAGAAGTATAATTATTCCAATGGAGTACTTAAAGAAATTATCTTTTATCCACATAGAAACTCTCCCCTCATGAATAATTTCCAACAATAACCATTAAGTCTTATATTAAATATGCTATTGCTCTTGTTCTTACATTTAGCAGAGATAAATATAAAAGATTAATAGCATTTAATATAAATAATGAGGCCAATTACTACCAATATAACTGAAATGCTACAAATAATCAATACCACCACTTAAGAGGATATGTAAATCTTTATAATTTTAATCCTTATAATTTTAAATCCTTATAATTTAAAAACCTCCCTAAAAGCATATTTGCTTTCAAGGAGGCTTTATGGTTTGCTTATTCAGCCCAATGTCACATGTTTATGCCGTTCATGAGTTTCTTACAAATTTCCTTTACCTTTCCTTTAAGATACAACTTGTCTTCATTAGAGGGGTCCTTTTTATTTTCAATATAATCCATAACTTCAAGTACAGGATTTACAATCTCACAGCCGGAAAGGCTGTCTATCACCAATCTTCTTGGGCTTGCTTTGAGGCTAACATTAAAACGGTATTTGATCATATTGTTAAATATATTGTATATCTCATTGTGGTCATTTGTGTTTTTAAGCTGCTTGTAAAAGCTTAAAAGAGTCTTGTCCTGCTTTCTCTGATATGAAATCATCCAATAAACTGCAGCAGCGATAATTGCCAATAATATAACAACAATTAAGCCTATAATAATATTATCCTTTTTCAATTTCAAAGTAACATAACCGTCATTTTTCGGTTCATAACTTATCTGGTCAATTTTTATTGTCTCAACAGGTCCCGAATTTGAACCTCCGTTTATGCCTGATTGATTCTGTACCTGACTTTGAGGCATATCCCCATTTACCCTGATAGTTGTACCGGGTATTTCAGCCTTCTCATAATTACCGGATTTTGGATTGAAAAAAGGTATATAGACCGGCTCTATTTTTATATCCCCGTTTCTTTCAGGAACCAATATTATTTCAAACTCTTTTCTTGCATTATATTTATTATCGACTATACTCTCTTCTACATTTTTTTCGGTTTCATATACGGAAAATCCCGGTATTGTGTTATTTATAATCTTTTTCACACTATCTAAGCTGCAATTCCCCGACAGTGTCACGTTAAGGGCAAGGGACTCCTTTAAATCAATCTCCTGCTTGCTGTATTTTGCTTCTACATTAAGGCTCCCTACTATTCCGGAAAAGTTCGCAGGTTTATTATTTTCGGGCAGTTGCTTAACATTTATTTCCTTAGCATCTGTCTGCATATAAACCGGCCGAGATGAAGAAAAGAAATTTCCGGTACTGACATTAGCCTGAAATTTAAATGAAGGTATTGTGTATGTGCCTGCCTTTACAGGAGATAAATACATTTGTTTGGCTTCATATTTCACATATTTTTTACCGTTAATATAAACATATTCTGCCTTTAATTTATCATCAGAAATCTCCTTTTTTATAAATCCGTTTATATCTGTTTTGTCTAAAATCCCAAAGTTTTCTATGTTGTATCGTGAATACAGCTCATATGTCAGTACAACCTTCTGTCCTAAATATATTTCATTATCCGACAGAACGGTTTTGACAAATATGTCCCTAGCTTCTTCATCCTGAATATTGTTTCCTTCAACCACTTCTATCTCAAGCACATTTGTTTGGTAAACACTGCCATTATATCTAACATTTCCGCAAAGGGTAAATTTCCCAGTTTTTTTGGGCATTATAGTATAGTTAATACTCCTCTCAATAGTAGTATCTCCATTGATTATCTGAGTAGATACAGATGTGTTTTGCGAAACAACATCAAAGTTCTCAATGCCCTGAATACTGTCGATTTCAGCACTTTGGGCATCTATAATGGACAACACAAGATTTGTGCTTTCTCCCCTGCTCATTTTAATGCTGTCGGCATCAAGCCTGAACTGAGGCTGTTTAGCCTCAACACTTGAATTCAATAAAAAGATACTTGAAATAACTATAATTAATAAAATACTTATTCTTTTACCAGTCATGTTCTCCCCCCTTACCGCTATCCTTTACCTCCTGATTGTTTTTGAGGCTTTCTTCTTCCTGCTGCTCCAACATTTCTAGGACCCTTTGTGCCTGTTCTATGGCTTCCTTGTCCTGTCCTGAATTCTGATCTTTTTTATCTTCGTTATTTGACTCATCGGACTTATCGCCCTGAGACTCATTTCCATTATCATCTTTTGAATCCTGCTCCTTGCTGTCCTGCTTGTTTTCCTGGCCTTCCTGATTGTCTTTATTCTCGCCTTCTTTATTCTGGCTGTCTTCATTTTGGTTTTCATTATTCTGGTTTTCTTCACTCTGGCTTTCTTGGTTCTGATTTTCATTATTTTCCTGTTGATTTTGGTTGTGTTGATTCTGGTTATCTTGATTTTGATCGTTTTGATTCTGCAATTCATTTAATTTTTCCAGTACATATTCATAATTATATTTTAAATCAATATTTTCAGGAAACTTAATGATTCCCTGCTTATATGCTTCTGCTGCCTGTTGGTAGAACTTCAACTTACCTGTCTGTTCTTCCATTTTATCGCCCAGCTTCAAACAGGAATTGCCTGATTTTAAATATTTTTCTACATTTTCATCAGCTTTACTATAATAATTCAAAGCCTCTTCATAGTTATTCAATTGATATGCCGCAAGACCTGAATTTTGGTTGAGCTTATCATCATTGGGATTCTTCGCAAGTCCAACCTTATAGGCTTCCAGAGCCTTGTCATATTTTTTAACTACAAACTGCCTGTTTCCGTCTATAAGTGCTTCAATATGTTTATTATCAAAACTAATAATTCCTGTGATAAACAATATCAACATAACGGCTGACAACAATCCTGAAACAAGGAATGCCGGCAATAAAGCCTTATTCATACCAGCTTCCTCCTTTCAGGCAGCATGTAAGCCGCTATAAACAACAATATTCCGGCACCTAAAAAATACTGGTACTGGGATTTAAGCCTTCTTATTTTATCTGTCTTTGATGTGTCTCTCTTTAAAGATGCCATATCCTTTAAAATATTCTGAACCTCATCTCCCGACACAGATGCCTGATAATATTTACCGTTACCCATATCAGCCAATGTTTTAAGTGTCTCTGAATTTAAGCGTGATGTTACAAAGTCTCCTTTGTTGTCCTTTTTGTATCCTATACGTTGATTGCTTTTTTCATCATACACAGGTATCAAACCGCCTTTATCCGAGCCTACGCCTATTGTAAAGACTTTCAACTGCTCATCGTCTATATTTTTAACAACATCCTTGCTGTTTGAATCCAACTCCTCACCGTCACTTATAACTATAATAACCCTGTCGGCACTTGAAGTCCTTTTAAATGAACTGTCGGCAAGCTTTATAGCAGCAGCTATGTTAGTACCTCCTCCGGCTATCATATCGGTATCAACAACATCAAGAAACATCCTGGCCAACTGGTAATCATCAGTCAACGGCATCTGAACATATGCATCCTGGGAAAAGGGTATAAAACCAATCCTGTCCCCCTTAAGATCATCAATAATACTTTCTATAATCTTCTTTGCCCTGCTGATCCTGTTTGGCTGTATATCTTCAACCAGCATGCTTTTTGATGTATCAATCAACACATAAATATCCATCCCTTTTTTGCTAACCTCAGCATAACCCATAAAAATCTGAGGCCCCATAAGAGCAACTACCATTAAGCTCAATCCAAGGGTGATAAGTATGCTGCGTAAAACCTTAAAGGGTATCTTTATTTTCACCTTCATTACATCAAGTATTTTTTCCTTTTTTCTATAGGCCAATATCATCACTATTAGGCCCATAATAGGAATTATACCGAATAAAATATATAAGGGCTGTTCAAATTCAAAATTGTCCAACGGTACACCTCCCCTTTGCCAAAATTCTAAGGAATCTGGACAAAATAATACTTATCGATGAAAATTCCCACAAGTAACAGTATAAGGCCTATAATAATCAAATAATATGCCAGTTCGAAATACTGTACAAAATTATCTTGCTGGAATTGACTCTTTTCCAATTTATCTATGGTTGAAAATATCTGTGCTAGAGCCTCAGGGTCCTTTGCACGGTAATACTGCCCTCCGGTAGTCTGTGCAACATTTTTTAAAAGCTCTTCATCCAGTCCTCCTTCGACTTGCTGGTACCTGGTTTCTCCAAAATACTCCACCGGTATAATGGTCTTATCCGTTCCCACACCAATTGTATATATTTTCACACCCAAATCCTTGGCCAACTGACTGGCTGTCATGGGATCAATATCTCCCGCATTGTTATCGCCGTCAGTAGCAATTATCAATATTTTGGATGCGGAATCGCTCTTTTTTAATCTGCTCAGTCCTACCGAAATAGCCATCCCTATTGCGGTTCCATCCTGATTGACAGATTTTTCATGCACTGCTGCCAGAGATTCCCTCAATATATTATGGTCCAAAGTCAACGGAACCCTGGTATATGCAGTTCCTGCAAATATAACCAGAGAAATCCTGTCCCCGCCTCTGGCCTTTATAAAATCCTCAATCGTTTTCTTTGCAACTTCCAGCCTGTTTGGCTCAAAATCCACAGATTGCATTGTCCCCGACACATCTAATGCCATGGCAATATCTATTCCTTTTTGAGGAGTAGGGCCAGTGCTTTGAGGCAACTGAGGCCTTGCAAGAGCAACCAATAATATTGTTAGCCCTGACAGTATTATATATTTACCGATTTTATGCTTCACAGTTTTCTTCATGCCTGCACTCTCAAGAAGCTTAACACTTGAAAACTTTAAAACCGATTTATTTTTTCTCATTAAAAACAAAAAAAACACCAAAGGTATCAAAAACAAATAATACCAGTTAGCAAATTGAATCATGATTTTACCTCTTTTGCATAATCAATTTTTCTTACCAGCTCTAAAAGCAATTCTAAAAATTCCTGCTTTTTTTCCTCCCCGGCTGTAATACCCATATATTTAAATCGATCGCTGTCTTTGAGCCAATTATGTATAGCCGGCAATACAGGCTGCAAATCGGGTATCAATCTTATTTCTTCAATTAATTCCGACGTTGTCTTGCCTCTTATGGTACACGAATAAACTTTTTCGATGTACTCTTTAAAGCTTTTGGTAAGCTTGACAAGATATTCACTATCTTCTAAAGGCACACCCTTAACCTGCATCTTAAAAATGCCGTATGGATCCAATTGAGTTTTCTTTCTGCGTTTTAACAGAAACACCAGATTAAGTACTCCGGTAATCAAAAAGATTCCCAGCATTACAAAAAACACATACTTCCATGCAAAGGATTTTCGTGCCGATATGGGCATTGAATCCCCTTCAAATATGCCCTCCCTTTTTATTTCCTTGAGGGTTGATTTCACATCAATCTTAATTTCCTTATTACCAATCCGTATTGTTTTTTCACCGGGCTCAAAGGAGCGTAAAGTCAACAGTATGCTATCATTATCCTCTTTAATATCAACTATCTCAAAATCCTTAAACTTGTCCCGAATCTCATCAATGCCAATGCTCTCTGAAGTAATTTTCAATTCAATAAGATCGCCTATGAAAATGCTCCTTTTTTCACCTTCTGCCAAGCTTATACCGGAAGCACATATGCAAAATATTAACATAATAAGCACAAATAGTATTATTTTAGCTCTTTTCATCCGTGACTCCTTCTTCTGAAAAATTGTTTCAACGGCTTTACGTAGTCTTCATCGGTATATATGTTTATACAATTCCTCTTAGGCAAGCTGAGGCTGTTATCCGGCCTAAAATCATTTTTCATGTTGTCGAGTACAACAGTTCTACCCGACTCAAGGTCCTCAAATGTAAAAATAGCCCCTGCAGGTATAAGCTCCTCCGCCTTGTCTACAACACGTATTAAGACAAGATCATGCCTCTTTGAAGTTATTTTCAAATCTTTTCTGTATTCATCATCATCAAGAAAGTCGGATATCAAAAAAACAACACTGGGTTTCTTCTCAATCCGATTAAAATATTGCAATGCTTGTGCAAGATTAGTTCCACTGTGCATAGGCTCAAAATTTAAAATATTTTCAATTATTGATAATACATGCTTTCTTCCATTTTTTGAAGGAATGAACTTTTCCACCTTTTCAGTGAAAAAAATAACTCCAACCTTGTCGTTATTCCTGTTTGCAGAAAAAGCCAATGTTGCTCCTACCTCAGCAATAAGCTCCTTCTTACTTCCAAAGGAATTTGAACGTGACATGTCAATGAGAAGAAATATATTTAATTCCCGTTCCTCACTGAATTGTTTTACATATGCCTTATTATGGCGGGCAGTAACATTCCAATCGATATTCCTGATATCATCACCGGGATAATATTCTCTAATGTCCTCGAACTCAATTCCCTTTCCCCTGAATCCCGAACGGTATTCTCCAGAAAATATCTCTTCCACCAATTTATTGGATTTTATTTCAATCCGTCTTATTTTCCTGATAAGTTCTGTTGAAATCATATCTAACCTCTTCTTAAGGAATGATTAAAGAATTACTTCTTTATCACACCTAAGGTAAATTAATCTGTTCTAAAATTTGAGTAATGATATTTTCAGAAGTGATATTTTCAGCTTCCGCTTCATATGAAAGTAAAATCCTGTGTCTTAATACATCATAAACCATAGCTTTTACATCATCAGGCACGACAAAACCTCTTCCTTCCATAAATGCCCTGCATTTTGCAGCTTTTATAAGATTAATGGATGCACGTGGAGAAGCCCCACAGGAAATATATGAAGACGGTTCCCTGGTTTTAAATATAATATCGAGAACGTAATTTTTTATATTTTCATGTACAAAGATGTTATCAACGGCCTTACGCAATTTAAATATATTTTCCTTGGTCAATATCTCATTTACCGAAGGAGCATTTGACTCATCTCTTGAAAAACGGTCTATAATGCTTCTTTCTTCATTTTTATTGGGATATTTGATTTTTAATTTCAGCATGAATCTATCCTGCTGTGCTTCAGGCAAAGGATATGTTCCTTGCTGTTCAAGGGGATTTTGGGTTGCTATGACGAGAAAAGGCTTATCCAACTCGTATGTAGTCTCTCCAATGGTAACCTGCTTCTCCTGCATGGCCTCAAGCAGTGCTGACTGTACTTTTGCAGGTGCTCTGTTAATTTCATCTGCAAGCAGTAAATTGCAAAAAATAGGCCCTTTTTTTATTATAAACTCACCTGTCTTTTGATTATATATTTCAGTACCTAATATGTCTGCCGGCAGCAAATCGGGAGTAAATTGAATCCTTTTGAAATCCACCCCGATAGTTCTTGCTATTGTGCTTGCGGTAAGGGACTTGGCCAATCCCGGTATACCCTCAAGCAATATATGTCCTCCGGTCAAGAGACCGATAAGAATTCTATCCACCATATACTCCTGACCGATAATAACCTTATTTATTTCTGCTTTTAAAGCCGAAATAAGTTTACCTTCTTCTATAAAGCTTGCATTTTCCATTTGCCCGCTCTCCACTGATTTCATCCTCCTAATTTATCTATTACATTTTATTACACTTGCAATAGCTTTTTCTAAAAGCATTCTTTATTTATATTACATCATAAATTATAAAATTTAAATACACTATAAATTTTAAATATGTATTTTGAAGCAATTATGAACAAACTGTAAATTTTGATAATTTATACGAGCCATACACCCCCATTGACTAATAGTATTTTCTTTATTAGAATGTTCTTAAAAGATTAATCATTGAATCGGATTTACAGCAGCTAAATTAATGAGAGGAGAAATGAATAAAATGGGTAATAAAATAGATTTACCTGAGCAGACTATCCTATGGAAAGACAGGAAAAGAACTATATTTGGACTGCCTTTATCCTTCACAAGGTACGCATTGTATGAGGATAGGATTATAGTATCAAAGGGCTTTCTAAATGTAGTTGAAGATGAAGTAATGCTGTTTAGAATCCTTGACTTCAAACTCAGACTAAGTTTAGGACAGAGAATATTTAGAGTAGGAACAGTGGAAATCACGTCTTCAGACGCTACCAATAAAGAGTTACATCTTAAAAGCATCAAAAAAGCAAGAGAAGTAAAACAATTAATCTCCGAAAAGGTAATGGAGCAAAGAAAAAAACATGGTGTAAGAGCTATTGACAGAATAGAAGAAGGACCGATGGATGACATGTAATTGAACTATTATTTCAGCTGTAAAAAAGTTTAATAATGTCAATTATTACATATAAAAACAGCACAGATTTTAGTTTAGAGTAAAAAACTAAAATCTGTGCTGTTTTTATTCTCAAAAGGGGTTAGATTATGATTTCCTAATTTAATTATAAATGTCTTTTGAACTCTTCGACGAGAAGGTCCTTTCCTGTATTTACTTCATCACCGTTATATATTAATGTAAATTCTACTGTGTCGTTTCTGGTATTACTTGTAACTCTAATATTGAATTCATTTTGTCGTGTAATATCATAATCGGATAAATAAAAGTTTTTACCGATATAGCGGGTGCTCGGTGCTGAAGGAAGAACAGCTACCGTTCTTTTGCCTTCTCTGGTATATCCGATACTGTCTGCTGAAAGTCCTAATGTAGTACAAAGGGCTTCTCTTCCCTGTTCAAATAAATATTTAGGAAGGCGTCTTGATCCGCTGGGCTTTTTTCTTAATCTTGCACCAAAAACAAACTTATGTACAGCGTCATCTATAGGAATAACTGCTTTAAAGCTATTTAACTCGGTAGAAGTAATTATAAATTTACAACCCTTATCTTTATGAGTATTAATTACCCATTCTTTTAAAGAATCATCCGTTGGATTTACTTTTACCTCACTTGAATCTGAATTGGCAAACTCTTCAGGATTATCATTTAAAAATTTCAATATCTTTTCAGCAGTTTTAGCTTTAGTTTTATTTCTAATGGAAAACTCATAATTTTCACCATTATAACGAACGACAAATTGACCTCCACGTGCAGGAGACAACTTAGCTTCAATCGTAAACAGCTTTTTACCATCCTTGCTGATTACAATATCAGATTCTGTCGAATCTTCTTTACCTGCATATATAATTTGAAATGGAAAATTATGTTCTTCTTTTATTTTCTTAACATAATTATAAACCTCCATTTCAAACATCTTCCATCTTTCCATATTAGTCCTCCCCCCAAACATTTTTACGCACATTATCTTTTTGTTAATACTATCATACTATATAATAGCAATAGATACAATGTATTACTTGTAATTATTTACATATATACAGGATTTTAATATTGGGTCTTCTTTAATGTGTTGATTTGATGTATAAATAAGATATATTATGTAAACATAATCATAGTATAATCATATCATATAGCATAGTATGAAATTTTTTTAGGAGGAATGTACTATGCTTTCAAGCTTTGAATTCGTTCGTCAGTCACTTGATATACATCTATTTTTCGCTAGAATAATGAAGGAACACTCATTTTTTCTTGAAGTAGGATTTACGCCAAAGGACGCTAACTTTACACAACGGGCAGATGAATTTCGAAGAGAGTTTGACAAACTCTTGTCAGAAGCTATAATGCTTTCTAACGGTATCGTAAGCCCCGAAGTGCTTCAGTCGGGAGAGGTAATAACTCCATATACGCAAAAAGCTGAAATTGCATCCTCTTATTTCACAGGAGTACAAATACCTACCGGACTTACACAAGCAGAATCCACATTAATGAGCGGAGGTATGATGGCAGTTAGCCCAATGCTGGAACAGAGAGTTTCCATGCTTAATCAAAGGGCTATAGTTCTGGCTGCTGCCTTAATACAGTTTAAAGAGACTATTTTATCCAATGTTTTATCATGTAAAATGTTTACAGTTAATTACCCATTACTAATTGTTCATATCATTCGTGAGGCAAGACTATATCTGCTAACACTTCAGAGACTTCAAAACAGAGAGGAAATCAGTTTGGAAATGGATACCTATGAGCAAGAATTTTTCTGGAATAGGCAGATGGCTGAGCATGCAAAATTCATACGAGGTTTACTTGATCCTTCAGAAAATGATTTAATCAACAAAGCCAATGATTTCGGAAATGAATTTGATCAATTGACCGCTGAAGCAAAAGCAGCAATAGATCAAACTGTTTCATTGGAAAAGGTTACAGGTGACAGTTTGAAGGCAACTCAAAATTTAAGGGAATTTAAAGCACAAGGTACACAGGGAATACTTGAATGCAAAACCCCCATAGCCTGAGTTGTACAGGAAATTTGTACTCCTACTATTCTTCATAATTCATCGTTGTAGAAGGAAGAAGTACTATAGCCTGATTACATTATTAATTATATTTATTAGGAGAAATGTTTTACAGACAAAAAGTTTGCAATATTTGTTAGAATATTTTACTTACCAATTATTCTCGCTTGATTAACGAAAGGCCCAATATAATCAGCAGATAGAAGAATTCATCATCATAGATATAGTATAAAATTAGAGACCATCTATTACATTTTTTATGCTTCCATAACACTTGTTATCATCAGACATTAACTCTTTTATTATCCATGACATACGCAAATCACCTTAATAACAATATTAATTATACTTAAATTTACACAATAGGGAAATAATTCAACAAAATTACAATTATAAATCACTTTATGATTATATTGCGTTGAAATGCCAAAATAATGTTTCTGCTTATCTTTAGAATAGAGACTTCAATATGATATCCTTGTATTTGAGAAATTCGTTGGACGATAGCATTTCCCTTGTTCTGGGCCTTGGAAATTCTATATCTAATGTTTTTATAACGGTAGCAGGTCTATCAGATAGAACATACACTCTATCAGACAGAAAAATAGCCTCTTCAATGTCATGTGTTATAAAAAGGACACTTTTTTTATGCTCGCTTAATACATTGAGCAGCCATTCCTGCATATTCATACGAGTAATTTCGTCTAAAGCCCCGAAGGGCTCATCAAGAAGCATTGTATCATTGTTCATCAAAAAGGTTCGAAGCAAACCGGCTCTCTGTCTCATTCCTCCGGATATTTCCGAAGGATAAAAGTTTTCAAAGCCTTCAAGGCCGAATTCCTTTATCAAGTTTGTAACTCCAAGGATTTCGGCACTATCAAGCTTTCCCTTTATTTCAAGGGGCAGTATAATGTTTTCGTATACCGTTCGCCATGGCATAAGCAGGTCCTTTTGCGGCATATAACAAAACCGGTTTGAAGAATTGCTTAAGTTTTGCCCATTTAAAAGTATTTCACCGGAATAATCATCTTCCAAGCCCGCCAGTATTCTAAGTATAGTACTTTTACCACAACCGCTTGGCCCTATCAGGGAAACAAACTGATTTTCACATATAACCAGGTTTATTTCCCTTAGGACCTCAAGCTTTTCTTTATTTCGAGTATATGTTTTCTTTAAGTTTTTGATTTCAATTTTAGTGTTCATTTTCCACCCTGCAAAAATTCATTTGTAAATGCTTTTTCAACATCAATTTCCGAATCGATAAATTTGTTTTCATAAAGCCACTTCATATATCTATCCCAAACTTCTTTCTTTTGCATGCCCCAGTATGGTGCATCGTCCTGATATTTTGAAGCTAAAAATTTCTGGCTCTTTGTCACCAGCTCTCTATCAAGCTCAGGTGCTAGCTCAAGCAAGCATTCCGCTGCTTCATCAGGATTTGAAATAGAAAACTTATAGCCTTTTTGAACAGCTCTCATGAATTTTTCAACAAGCTCGCGATTGCTTTTGATGTTGTCTTCATTTGTAACAATTACAGGAGTATAGTAGTCAAAAACATCCGAAAGATCCCTAAGTGGAATAAAGTCCACCTCCGCTCCTTTATTTAATGCATTGGTATAGTCCCATCCCTCAAATATCCATGCAAAATCGATTTGACCCGATTCACTGGCCTGGAGAAAATCCGATGTTCCTGTTGTAAGTATTTTAACCTTTTCGGGATCTCCGCCTGCATCTTTGACAACTTGTTTTACCATTGCCGCTTCAACCTCAGAACCCCAGCCGCCATATTTTTTACCTTCAAAATCCTTTGGTGATACTATTCCTTTGCTTTTTAAGGCACCGAATCCAGATGTGTTATGCTGTATTACAGCAGCTAGGGATACCAGAGGTATGCCCGAAGCTCTGGCAAATGTAACACCTTCCTGATAGCTCACTCCAAACTGTGCAGTATTAGAGGCTACAAGCTGATCGGCAGAAGACTCACCAGGCTGAATTATGGATACATCCAGGCCTTCTTCTTCAAAAAATCCTTTTACTTTGGCTGCGTAAACACCTGTATGGTTCGTATTCGGGGTCCAGTCAAGGACAAAGGTAACCTTCTCTAATTTAGAGCTGCCTTCACTCCCCGGAACTGTTTCACTTGGGTCATCAATACTTTTTTCTGAACTACATCCTAAAGCAGTTATAGTCAAAAAAATTAACAAGCAAAGTAATGCAATTATCCTTTTTTTCATTTTATTCATCCTTTCAAATTCCATTTGATAGTTTTTTTCTCTATTATGCTAATAATTACAAATAATAAAATGCTGAAAGCTGAAATAAGTACAATATCCGCAAACATTGCAGCGGTTTTAAAAGACTTCATTGAACGCGTAAGAAAAATACCAAGTCCGCTTTCAGCTCCAGTCCATTCGGACATCACAGCCCCCATAACCGCGTATGCAGCTGCAATTTTGAGACCTGAAAAAAAGTACACCAATGCTGTAGGGAACTTTAATTTCATGAATATCTGCAGCTTGCTGGCATTCATACATTTAAGCAATTCCTCCAGGTCCTTGTCATATGAGTTTAGCCCTTCCGTCAAATTCAATGCTACCGGAAAGAAAACCACCAGAACACAAATTACTAATTTTGATGTAATCCCTATTCCAAACCATATGGTAACCAATGGAGCAATTGCAATTATAGGCACTGTTTGTGAAAGAATCATAAAGGGATAGAATATACTGCGGATGATTTTAATGCTGCTCATTATCACAGAAAGCAAAACCGCCAGTATTATACCCAATATGAAACCTAAAATCGTTTCCGATATTGTTGTCCATGAGTGAAAAAGCAAAAGGTCGCCGGATTTAATAAACTCATTTAAAATGGCTGAAGGAGACGGAAGTATGTATTCTTTTATGTCCTTTGCCTTTGTTACAATTTCCCATATGACAATAAAAGCAATAAATGCTATTACCGGATAAACCGGATTATCTGTATTTCGAAATCTTTTCATCCATAGTCACACCTTCCTTCTTGTAATCAATTTTGACTACGGAACAAACTCTACTTGCACCTTCGGACACACATATTAATTGTGCCTTCTTGACAATCTCCATAAGCAAGTCAAGTTCACCCTCCATGGTAGTTTCCATCGGTCCGACTTCATATTTGACACCGCTTGCAGCTATCATATCAATGACTTTATCCACAACAGGATAAATCTGACTTTCAGGTACATTCGGAATCACTTGCAACGATACATTAACAGTTGGCATAGTTTATCATCCCCCAAAAATTCTTAAACATCAAAAAAGCCACCCAAACATAGGCGGCATTACATATTCTACTCATTCCCTACGCTGGCATTACCCAGATCAGGTTATGGGTTGAAGGGAAACCCCTTACTCTCAGCCGGCAGAACCAGCACCCCTATGTATTAACATATTCAGTTCGTATTAATATTAGCATAATATCAATTTATATACAATACAAGATCCATAAATAAAATCATAGATCCCATTGATTTCATAAGTAATATCACTTTAGGTTATGCTTGAAGAACTAAATTTCATATGGTAACATAAAAAGAAAATACCTATCAATTCCGCAGATGACAATATGTTACGGTACGCCAATTAATATAAATTCTAATAGTAATATTATTCAATTCTTTGTACGTGCTACAGTGAAAATAACAAATAGGAGATTAACGATGAGAGATAAGATAAAAAACGATGAATATTGGAATAAAGTTATCAATCGTGATTTGGATAGGATTAAAAAGTTTGAAGAAAAGCTTGAAAATAATTATGTTCCGGTTGAACGAATAGAATCAGTTAAAGAAACAATTGAAGACATTAGGTTCTTATTGATCCAGTCCATGTTCTCAGGAGGATATAGTTTAAAGGAATGCGATAATTATTATAAACTTAATGTAAGTAAAGCAGAAAAGTTTATCAATGAGCAAGATAGTTATGTAAAATTGCTATGGTTTATTTCATTAGGAGTGCTTTTTAATTATAGGAACAAGTCATTGGTAACAAGTTTGAAAAATATGGTTTATCAAAGTAAAAAAGATGATAAGCTAATAAATTATATGATACATTATCTCGATAGCAGTTGGGAGATTACAGGTGATTACTTCATGAAAGATCCTTATGAGTTGTTAGATGATGTGATAAATGCAGATAAGCAAAATGCAGTAAAGCTATTAAAGGACTACTTGAAAAATAAGTGGTATAAAGCCCATAATGAAATGGCCTGGTATAACAGCCATAAGTCAAAAAATGACACTTATTACGGCTACTGGGCATTCGAAACAGGTGCTATAGCCAAAATACTTAAACTTGACGATACAGAATTAAAGGATATACCATACTATCCATATGATTTAGTACACTACGAAGAATAGTAATTTATCCAGAGTTTATTCTTAAATATCTGTATCATGGCAACAATAAATACTTATGCCCTTTTTCATTCATCACTTGAGATTTTATGTACATAAGAGCATTCACGAACTTTTAGTATTTCTTTGGAGTGATAAAATAGAAATTTCTATAAAATTTAGCTTGTTTTTGGTATTTACATATAATATTATCTAACTATATATTACACAGGAAGGTAATTTATATGAAAAATTTAAGTGATTTTACAAAATTGTTGGTGATTTTAGCACTTGTATTATCGGTTATTCCGGGAAATACAATATCTGCTGCAGCACCTGACAAAAATGTGGTTGCATTGGAAATCAAGAAAGTATAAACCAAACGGATATGTTTATGTTGTAAAACCATGCATAGCAGATGCTATAGCATATCCTATCAAGTACAACTTTGTGTGGAGAGACAGGGAATCTGGGGCTAAAATAGAAATTATAGGTGATTCTGAAAATATCTTTGGTCAATGTTTAATGGCGCAAAGTAGTAAAATCAATATTTTAAAACGCCAGTTGCAAAGTTTTTGGAATCACCTTATTCAGTATGACAGCCTCATATCAAACCAAACAGCACCACCATGTGTTGATTCTGACTTACCTTCATTAACAAAGCCTAATTTCTCATAATAAGGCACCAGCCCTTCTTTGCAAGTCAGCACCAATCCCTTTCTGCCTTGAGAACGAACTTCTTCAATCACATGTTTCAACAATCTCTCCATGCACCCTTGTCTGCGATACTCAGGAATAGTCTCAACTCCAAAAATCATCTGCCATGCCCCGTTCTCATCATGCATAGTTGCGTCCTCAAACATCTCATCTTTTAATTTTGGCAGATTTGTAGTCATTCCGTTAACAATACTGACAATGCGTCCTTTATCTATTAAGAGCCAGAAATGATTAGGAAAAACTTCAAGTCTCTTTCGAAATGTTTCTTTAGTTGCGGCTTCTGCTTGTGGGAAACAGAGGGCTTCTACTTCGGCAATTTCATCAAGATCTTCGATAGTTGCTAATCTTATTATCATATTGCACCTCATTTCTTGTATTCGTTTGCTTTTATTGTATATTAGATAATTTGATGCTGCTTGTCAATAAACAAGTTTGATTGATTTTGAAAAATATAAATTTATCATTTCAGTATCATCTAACTCATGATATAATCACATTAATAATTATTAACTGTATAAAAAGGAGCAAGTTTGATGAAATGTAGAAAAATAGCAATTCTTTTTATTGCAGTAATTATGATGGAATTAGTTTTATCTTCTTGTGTAAATGTTCGCAAAGTCTTAGGCGGGTCGGATGCTGATGATAAATTGTTTTTGGGAATTAAATATGAAAACCTCGAAATGATAAAGGAAGCTGTTGATGATGGTGCTGATATAAACCACCTTAAAGGAATAATAACATCAGATACCAATCCTTTATGGATTGCTTATAAGCATGTAGAAGGTAAGAATGAGAGAGTCCCTGAATTTCTTATCAAAATCGGAGCAGATGTAAATTATACATCTGATGGTTATACATTTTTAATGTGGGCTGCAAGCAATACAGATGTGCACGATTGTGAATTTCTATTAAGTCATGGTGCAAAAGTAGATTTTGAATATAATGGATATACTGCACTTGAATATGTGTTGGATAATATGGGTATTGCATCGGCTACAGAAAAAACATCAATAAAATCGTTACACTGCTTTTAAATCATGGTGCAAAAATAAGACCTATAACATTAAAAGCAGCACTGAAAGGAAAATTAATTGACATTACACCTAATTTATCCATACAGAAAAGAATATTGGAAGGTTTACTTGAAAACGGCTACCAATCTGGGCTTGATCCTGCCTTAGAAGCTGCAATGTTGGGACAGTCGACAAAACTTATAAAGATTATAAAAGATAATGATACGGCAATTATGGTTGCCGCCGAAAACGGTAGTAGAAATATACTTAAATACATAATTAAAAAAGGAGCTAATGTCAATTACCAGAACACAAAAGGAGAGACTGCACTTATAAGGGCTGTAATGAAAGGTGCGAAAGATAATGTTAAAATACTTATTGAAAATAATGCAGATATAAATTTAAAAGACAAAAATGGAAATACAGCAATGGATTATGCACAAAAATCAAATTATAATGAAATTGTAAAAATTTTAAAAAATGCAAAATAATTGGGTGTACAACGATTCTTACCATAACTTTGACATAAGCAAAGGACCTTATCGCATCGATAAAGCCCTTCATTCTGGCGGAGAGAGAGAGATTCGAACTCTCGGACGGGTATTAGCCGTCACACGATTTCCAGTCGGTGCAAAAATTCCACCCTCTCAAACCCTGTTATATCAACTGTTCCATTTAATTTTCTGTTTATAGTCCACACGACTTCCTTATCTTTATTATAACAAAATATAATGTCTAAAACTACAGGGAAATTATTCATTGTAGCAACCATGATTCTACAAGAATTTCACAAATATGAATAAAAATATACACAAATCAGCAAATCATGGTATAATATTATAAGTATTTTACGTGGGGGACACTGTATGAATGATTTTTTTAAATTAGTATCTCAATTATTTAGAGATATGACGTATTTTAACGGAAAAAAATATGCTAATAAAGACAATTATAATGAAGAATATTTAAAGTGGATACAGGAAGTTTCCACAAAAAACAGAGTTATACATTATGAAAATTCTGTTAATAATAAAAATGTAGAAGATATACCGAGACAAAGAGGAAATGTTTATTGGATAGATTTTGGAGTGAATACAGGGTCTGAATTTAATTATCCGCATTTTTGTGTTGTAATTAAAGAATTTAAATATTCTGCAATTGTTATTCCACTATCAACAGAAAAAGAAGACGACCCCGAATGGAAATCACCACAAAATTTGATTGTACAAGTTGGTGCTATTAAAAACTTACCTGATAATACCAAAAATTGCTATGCTTTAGTGAATCAAATTAGAACGGTCAGTAAAAAAAGGTTAAGTATATATGAAGACGAGAATAAAAAGAAATATACGAATTTAAAACTAGACGGAAAACAATTGAACCTTATAGAGGAACAAATAATCAAGTTATGCAGGAATTATACTTTTGATACTATCCCATGGAGCAATGATTATTATTAAATTTTTTGGGAAGTTGTAAAATAAAATGCCGTAATATATAGAAAAATCATGGTAATCCATTGTAAAATGTTTAATAACCAAAGAAAAACATTAGCAAAGGA
>DAOOVO010000006.1:0-72661 GCA_035370245.1 Pseudobacteroides sp. | reverse complement strand
CCGACGATACTTAGACGGACACGTCTCGGTAAAATAGGTAGTCGCCAGATTTATAATCCTCAATAGCTCAGTCGGTAGAGCATGCGGCTGTTAACCGCAGGGTCGTAGGTTCGAGTCCTACTTGAGGAGCTAAGGCAAGAGAATCTAGAAAAATAGGTTCTCTTGCTTTTTTATGTCTAAAAACCAGGTATATGTTATTGTATAAAATAAATTATAAAAAAAGTGGTTATAGTAAGATTAGGTATGCTATAGAAATAACTTTTCCAAATTTTTAACTATTTCTTAACTAAATAAACGGAAAATAATGATATTATAACAATAATTCTGGTATAATATTGGAGGCATATGAAAAGGAAAATGATCTTACTATTTGATACATCAGCTCTAGGGGATTTTCAGATAAAGGTAAATTACTTTTCATAAAGACAATGAAAAAGAAAATGTAAAAAATCGAAAAACTAAGATTGGAGCGGCTAAACAATATGTCAAAGTTGATAAAAACTGTATGGATTTTGATAAGTGCATTTATTATTTTTTCAGTTATTTATGGTTGCAATTCAACTAACAGCGAGAAAGATGGAAACACAGGGGAAAAGGTCCAGTATACCGGTACGGGTATACCAAGCAATACTGCAGTAAAAGCAGATCAGACACCTGTACAGACTCCTACTCCTACCTTAACTTCACAAGATAACTCTAAGCATGTACCAAAACCGGACAATCTTAGGGCAATTTACTTTTCCGGCTGGACTGCCGGAACTCCGGAAAGGATTAAACAGGTTGTAGAGCTTGCAAAAACAACTGAATTAAATGCTGTAGTTATAGACATAAAGGATGATAGAGGGTTTGTAAGCTACAAATCAAATGTAAAAGAGGTTGTTGAAAACGGAGCAATTGAAGTTAAATTTGACCCTAAAAAGGTTATTGACGAATTGCATGCCGGTAATGTCTTTGTTATAGCAAGATTGGTTTGCTTTAAAGACCCCATACTGCCTAAAAAACATCCCGAATTGGCTTACAAGAAAAAGGATGGAAGTGTATGGAAGGATAATAATGGCAATGCATGGGTAAATCCTTTTAACAAAGAGGCATGGGAATATAATATTAAAATTGCACTTGAAGCAATAGACTTAGGATTTGATGCAATACAGTATGATTATGTCAGGTTCTGTAACGATGGAGATATAAAGAGTATTTATTTCGGAGAAAATTTTGATCATAATCAAAAATCAGATGCAATTGCAGAATTTCTTAAAATGTCATATGAAGAAATCAGCACAAAAAGAGGAATAGAATTGTCGGCGGATGTTTTTGGAATATCTGCTGTTACGACAGCAGATGATAAGATAATCGGTCAGAATTGGGAAAAATTGGCCCAACATGTGGATTATCTTTCACCGATGGTTTATCCGTCTCACTATGCTACAGCACTGCAAAACGGAGTAGGTCAGGAAATAAATGGAGTTAATTTTACAAAGCCTGATTTAGAACCATATAATGTTGTATATCAAACACTTCTCTCAGGAAAAAATAGACTGGAGAAAGCCAATATAAAAGTTGGTGTAAGGGCTTATTTGCAGGCATTTACTGCACCCTGGATCGGGAAGGGTTATTACCAAAAGTATGGAACAGAGCAGATAAAGCAGCAAGTGAAGGCTGTTTATGATGCAGGTTATACTGAGTGGATTCTATGGGACCCTGCCAATAAATATCCTACGGATGTATTTCAAAAAAAATAGAATACGAATTAATTTCTAATGCAGTAAAGAATTACTTCTTCCCTATGACTTTGATAGTTTATAAAAATTAATGGACTTGGTCGTTGTAATAAGTATTTCTATATAATAAAATATTAGAGAAAAATAGAGTGACATAAAAGTAATTGAAACATATTTTTCATGTTTTGGAGGTTAAAATGTTACTAATCAAAAATGGCAGGATTATTACAATGGAAAGCACAGATTTCGATTGTGGTTATATACTTGTTGAAGATGGGAAGATTAAAGATATTGGGTCAATGGATAAGTTTAATGAATTAAAAATTGGAGAGTCTTGTTCAATTGAAACTGTTATAGATGCACAAAACAATTATGTATTGCCGGGGTTTATTGATGCACACTGTCATGTGGGTATGTGGGAAGATTCCGTTGGGTTTGAAGGCGATGACGGTAATGAGATGACTGACCCTGTTACTCCTCATTTAAGAGCGATTGATGGTGTTTATCACATGGACAGGGCTTTTATTGAGGCTAGAGAAGCAGGTGTGACTACAGTTGTGACAGGTCCGGGAAGTGCAAATGTTTTAGGCGGTCAATTTGTGGCTTTGAAAACATATGGAAGAAGTGTAGATGAAATGGTATTAAAGGAACCCGCGGCACTTAAGGCAGCTTTTGGTGAAAATCCCAAAACCGTCTATAATGAAAAGAGACAGACACCCATGACCAGAATGGCTACTGCAGCTTTACTGCGAGAGAATTTGGCAAAAGCAAAAGAATATAAAAATATGCTGGATGATTATAAAAATGATCCTGAGGAAAATGACAAACCTGAATATGATATTAAAATGGAAGCCTTGCTTAAAATTATAAATAAAGAAGTTCCGTTAAAAGCCCATGCACATAGAGCCGATGATATTCTAACAGCTATAAGGATTGCAAAGGAGTTTGATATCAAAGTTACAATAGAGCATTGTACAGAGGGGTACATGATTAAGGAACTTCTTTTAGAAGAAGGAGTAGGAGTTTGCTTAGGTCCTTTGCTCACTGATAGATCTAAGATCGAACTTAGGAATCAGAATATAAAATCTCCGGCATTATTATCAAATGCGGGTATAGATGTAGCTATAACAACCGATCATCCATGCGTTCCAATACAGCATTTGAGTTTATCTGCAGCTGTGGCTGTTAAGGCCGGAATGGATGAGAAGAAGGCACTCCAGTCAATTACAATAAATGCTGCAAAAATAACTGGTATAGAAGACAGGGTAGGAAGCCTTTCGGTGGGAAAGGATGCGGATATTGTGATTTTTGACGGGAATCCTTTAGATTTAAAAACCAATGTATTGACTACTATAATAAATGGTGTGCCGGTTTATGAGAGGGAAAACAATGAAAAGCTTTAAAACTGTTTCACAGGATGAAACTTGTGCTCTTGGACGAAAACTTGGTGAAATTTTAAAAGCTGGTGATGTTGTCTGCCTTGTAGGCGATTTAGGCACAGGCAAGACTGCATTTACAAAAGGAATTGCAGAAGCATTGGGAATTAGCGGTTATATTACAAGTCCAACATTTACATTTGTTAATGAGTATCAGGGACGGCTGCCCATGTTCCATTTTGATGTGTATAGAATAGGTGAACCTGAAGACTTATTTGAGATAGGGTTTGAAGAGTATCTTGAGCGAGATGGTGTTGTTATAATAGAATGGGCAGATATGATAAAGGATATACTTCCTTCAGAGTATATATGGGTTGAAATAAATAAGGATATTAATTCGGATTTCAACATAAGAATAATAAATATCCAATTTATAGGGAAAAGATATGATGGTATCATTTTATGACGATTTTGAAAGGAAGATAAAATTTGAAAGTATTAGCTGTTGATACTTCTTCAACTGTGGCAGCTGTGGCAATAATTGAAGATGAAGTGCTTTTGGGTGAATACTCTGTTAATAATAAAAAGACTCATTCTCAAAAGCTTATGCCTATGATAAAAGAACTTATGGATAGTTTGGGAATTACACCGGGAGACATTGATATTTATGCGGCATCTGTTGGACCGGGATCCTTTACGGGACTTAGAATCGGTGTTACAAGCGTAAAGGCTATAGCTTATGCACTCAATAAGCCTGTAATTAGTGTTCCCACACTGGATTCATTAGCATATAATGCACTGGGGAGCAATGGTATAATATGTCCCATTATGGATGCTAGAAATAACCAGGTATACACTTCCTTGTATAGATCTGGGGATGATGAAATAAATAGAGAATCGGAGTACATGGCATTACATATTGATGAATTGATACATATGATTGAAAACAAATTTATTGCAGATAAAGGCGAAAACGTCGTCTTTGTAGGTGATGGAGTAGAAAGACACAGACAATATTTATTGGATAATATGGGGGATAGATGCAGATTTGCACCCCATAACCTGATTTTAAACAGGGCTTCATCAGTTGCACAATTAGCATTAGCAGCTGCTAAAGCCGGCAAATTTGAGAGTCCTATTGATATGGTCCCGTTCTATTTGAGAAAATCTCAAGCAGAGCAGGAGTATGAAAGAAAACATGGCGATAAGGCAAATAAGGCAAATGAGTGATATAAAGTATATGGATGATATGAAGCCTATGAGAGATATAAAGATTAGTCCTATGACTTTAGACCATATGGAAGATATCATGGTTGTAGAAAATTTAAGTTTTTCCATACCGTGGTCAAAGGCTGCTTTTATTGAAGAGATAACAAAAAATTCATTTGCATATTATTATGCAGCAATTATCAACTGCAAGGCTATAGGATATGGCGGAATGTGGCAGGTGTTTGATGAGGGACACATTACTAATATAGCCGTTCACCCTGAGTTTAGAGAAATTGGCGTTGGAAGTCGTATTTTGGAGTATATGATTGAAGGAGCCATAAAAAAGGGTATAAACAAGATGACTTTGGAAGTCAGAAAAAGTAACGAATCTGCAATAAAGCTGTATCAGAAATACGGTTTTGTCAATGAAGGAATCAGAAAATCCTATTATGCAGATAATGGTGAAGATGCAATAATCATGTGGAAGCATGATATGAGTTATTAATATCTTTGAGGATTACTGTTAATTGATGTCATTTCTAATACCTTATTCACTTACAAAAAATCATTTAAAAAAAGGGTTTTTGTCCAATCTAGTTGAATATATAAATATTAATCGGCTTATTTGTGATAATAAATTCGCAAAGGGGGCAATTCCATGCCAGGCTTTGAAAGGTTGTCTTATGATAAGCTCAGAAACGAGTGTGATCCGAGACGGTTTGATTTTGAAAGCACTGCACAACTCCAAACATTAGATGGTATAATCGGCCAGGAAAGAGCAGTTAAGTCTATGGAATTCGGACTGAACATCAGGCTAAAAGGCTATAACATATATATGTCGGGTCTCACAGGCACGGGTAAAACGAGTTTTGCTATAAGCCAAATAAAGAAAATTGCACATAAGGAGAAGACACCTGATGACTGGTGTTATGTTTACAACTTTAATAAATCAAACCAGCCAATGGCATTAAATTTGCCGGCAGGCTTGGGTAAAGTATTCCGTAAGGATATGGATGAATTTATTAAAGCCATGAAGATAGAGATTGCAAAAACATTTGAAAGCGACGACTACGAGAAGGAAAAGAATGATATTATTAAAGAATATCAGGAAAAAAGGGATGCGTTGCTTGAAAAGCTCAATAAGGATGCTGAAGCACAGGGGTTTAAGGTTAAGACAACCAATGCAGGCATATATTTTTTACCCATAGTTGAAGGTAAGACTATAAGCGAGCAGGAGTATGGAGAGCTTGAAGAAGGCATAAAGCATGAAATTAATGAAAAGTCAAATGTATTGCAGATAGAAACAATGGAGATAATTCGCAAAATAAAATATATAGAGAAAGAAGCGGAAGAGAAGGTTAGCGAATGGGAGAATAAAATTGCCCTGTTTGCTGTAGGAATGCATATTAATGACTTGAAAGAAAAATATAAGGATTATAGTAAAATAATTACATATCTAGATGAAGTTCAGGAAGATATATTAAAAAATCTCAATGATTTCAGGGAAGAGGAAGGAACGGAAGAACAGCAGCAGATTCTTTTTCCATGGCCTAAAAGTATAGGTTCTTCCATAGACAAATACAAAGTTAATCTTGTGATTGACAATAGTGAGCTAAAAGGTGCTCCTGTCATTGTAGAATCCAACCCCACATATTACAATTTAATGGGTAGAATCGAATATGAAAATGAGTTTGGAACAATGACAACGGATTTTACTCTCATCAAGCCCGGGGTATTGCACCAGGCTAACGGTGGGTATCTGATTTTGCAGGCAAGGGATGTTTTAAATAATGTTCAATCATGGGAAGCATTGAAGAGGGTTATTAAAGAGAGAAAGATTACAATTGAGAATTTAAAAGAACAAATGGGTCTTGTGGCAGTATCGGCTATAAAACCTGATCCCATTCCTCTAAATGTTAAAATAATACTGGTAGGCAGTGAAAGCCTATATCAGGCTCTATATGACTATGATGAGGATTTTAAAAAGCTGTTTAAGGTTAAAGTTGATTTTGATGATGTTATGGACAGAAGTGATGAAAATATAGATAAGCTGGCACAGTTTATTGCAGGTTTCTGTGAAAGGGAAAAGTTGCTTCATTTTGATAGAACAGGAGTGGCGAAAGTTGTTGAATATTGTTCTCTGATGGTTGAGGATCAGTTGAAGCTTACCACCAGATTGAATGATATAATAGAAATTCTATGTGAATCTTCTGCATGGGCTTCTCTTGAAAATAGCAAATTTGTTACATCGGAGCATGTTAAAAAAGCTTATCAGGAGAAAGTCTACAGGTCAAACAGGTATGACAAGCGGCTTTTAGAGATGGTTAAGGATGGGACAATTCTTATAGATACCAGTGGTGAAGTTGTGGGCCAGATTAATGGTTTGTCCATCATAGATGTTGGTGATTACTACTTTGGAAAACCCTCCAGAATAACTGCCAATACTTATATCGGTGAGAGAGGTATTGTAAATATTGAAAGGGAAGTAGAAATGAGCGGTACATCCCATTCCAAAGGTGTTCTTATTTTAAGTGCATATATAGGTGAGAAGTATGCACAGGATATGCCGCTTTCATTGACAGCCAGCTTGTGTTTTGAGCAATTATACAGTGGAATCGATGGTGATAGTGCATCAAGTGCAGAACTCTATGCCATTCTGTCAAGCCTCGCAGAGGTGCCTATAAATCAAGGAATTGCCGTTACAGGCTCTGTTAATCAGAAAGGTGAAATACAACCTATCGGAGGAGCTACAAGCAAAATTGAGGGCTTTTTCGAGATTTGCAAGGCACGTGGACTGACTGGCAAACAGGGAGTTATCATTCCGTACCAGAACGTAAGAAATCTTGTATTAAACGATGAAATTATTGAAGCTGTAAAAAATAATGAATTTCATATATATCCTGTAAAATATATTGATGAGGGTATTGAAATTTTAACAGGTATCAGTGCGGGAAAAAAGAACAGCAAGGGTGAGTATCCCAAAGGAAGCATAAATTATATGGTTTATGAGAAGCTTAGAAAATATGCTTTTAAGGCTACAAATTTTGGAAAGGAATATGTTAAAAAAACAAGAACATCACAAAAGGTAAAGGAAAATTAAATATAACAAAATGTTAAATAATATGGGTCCATAACTTGAGACATATCAGGTTGAGGACTTATATTTTTTTGTAGTACATAAATTTATGCTAATGTTTTAACCATTTTCTAACTTTAATATAATTATTTTATTAAAAATAAAAAAAAAAAAATAAGTAATACAGCAATTTTATAATTTATATGTTAAAATATAGCTGAACCTTTTATGCAATACTATAATAATTCCAAATAGTTTAATCAATAAATATAAATAATCGGGGTTTTCAATATGAACATCAAAAAGATGACTGAGAGTAAATTATTCTTGGGTATTATTAATTTTATTCTGGTTGCTGCAGTAGGATTATTTGATTTTATTACTGGGAATGAGGTCAATGTAACTATACTTTATCTTATACCCATAAGCATTGTCACATGGTATATTGGAGAAATACCGGGGATTGTAGCCGCTGATATTAGTGCAGGTGCTTATCTTGCTTCAGATTTGATAAATAAAAAAGGCCAGACATATGGTGTAGTTGATGTTTGGAATGCAATAATGTTTTTGGCGTTCTTCACCGTAGTAGTATTAATTTTATCAAGGCTCAAGAATACCTTAAACAGAGAAAAAAATCTGGCAAGGATCGATTTTTTGACAGACATATATAATCTTAAAGGGTTCTATGATTACGGGGAAAGGGAAGTAGACAAATGCAGAAGGTACCTAAGGCCCATATCTGTGGCATACATTGATTGTGATAATTTTAAGCAAATAAATGATACATACGGACATCAGACAGGTGATGAATTACTTAAGGTGATTGCGGCTACAATAGTGGATAATGTGAGAATAACAGATTTAGCAGCAAGGTTGGGTGGGGATGAATTTGCAATAATGCTTTCCGAAACCGGCCAAGATGCTGTAAAGACTGTTATTGAAAGAGTCAGGAAAAATCTTGAGACTAATGTGCAGAATAAAAAATGGCCTGTCACATTCAGTATAGGAGTGGTTATTTTCAATAAAGCTCCCGAGACTTTAGATGAGGCTGTAAAGAAGGCAGATGAGCTCATGTACAAAGTAAAGAAAAACGGTAAAAATAAAGTGATTTTTGAAGTAGTTTGAGTATAAAAATAGTTTATTATTTAAAATATTGGGTATAGAATATAAAAATACATTATAAAGTTAATACATATAAGATGTAAATTAATCGATATTTACGGAAGGAGAATATATATGCAGGAAATTAAGAAAAATATATACTGGTTAGGATTAAAAGATTGGGAGCTTAGAGAGTTTCATGGTCATGAGTTATCTACCCACAGAGGCTCAACATATAATTCCTATTATATCAAGGATAAAAAGAGGGTTCTTATAGATACTGTTTGGTATCCTCATAAGGATGAGTTTAATGCTATACTTGAAAAGGATATAGGCGGTATTGAAAATATTGATATGATAGTTATCAATCACTCTGAACCTGATCATGCGGGATCATTGGGTTATATTATGTCAATTAAGCCTGATATTCCCATATACTGCACCAAGAGTGGAGCAGATATATTAAAAAAGCACTTCCATAAAGATTGGAACTTTAACATCGTTAAGACAGGCGATACTGTCAATATAGGAGAATACGATCTTGTATTTGTCGAAATGAGGATGATTCATTGGCCTGACAGCATGATGACATATGTAAAAGGAGCAAATGTTTTGTTTTCCAATGATGCATTCGGCCAGCATTATTCTGCTCAAGGACTGTATAATGACGAAGTGGATAACTGTGAGTTATATCAGGAAGCTATCAAATATTATGCCAATATCCTTACACCAATGAGTCCTTTGATTAAAAAGAAAATTGAAGAGGTGAAGGCTTTAAATCTGCCGATTGATGTTATTGCACCAAGCCATGGAGTTTTATGGAGGGATAATCCGGTACAAATAATTGAGAAGTATTATGAGTGGGCTAATGAATACCATGAAAATTCAGTTGTCATAATATATGATACAATGTATGATGCTACAAAAAAATTGGCTGATGCAATCGGTGAAGGTTTGGGTAAAAATGGAGTTAAATACAAATTATTCAACTCAGCTATTTCGGATACCAGTGATCTCATAACGGAAATATTTAAGGCAAAAGGTGTTATTGTAGGAAGTTGTACTGTCAACAATACCGTTTTGGGTTCAATAGCGGTTATTTTAGAGGAAATAAAAGCACATAAATATAAAGGTAAAATTGGTGCCGGATTTGGAAGCTACGGTTGGAGCGGTGAATCACCGAAAATAATTTCAAATTCTTTGGAAAATGCAGGTATAAAAGTAGTTTTAGAACCAATAAAGGTTGAATACCAACCGACACATGAGGATATCAAAAAAGCAATTGAATTTGGAGAAAACTTTTCGAAGCATTTGGAATAATGTTTATGGATATACAATCACTTGAACAGTAAATAAGGGCATTTCAATAATGCATTTAAAACAGTTTTGATTATATGAAATATTTTAATTGAACTTTGGAAAATTGAAATGCCCATTAATTTCAGCCATATCCAAGGGGTTTTACGAGTAGATTATTTTGTATATTTGCTGTATTTTTTCTACCATTACCCTTTGATTGTTAGGGAGAATGGGCTTTACTATTTCCAATGTCTTTATTATTTCCCCCGGGCTTGGTCTATTACTGGTTCTGCTGTTCATGTGATTTCTAAGGTTTCTATATGTATTTCTATAATTGTTACTGATTGCAATTGATTGATTTAGTACTTTTTTATATTTTGGTGGTGAATAGCTGGCAACTGTGTCTAACATTTGATAAAAGGTTTCAACCTGGCTGGGTTTTACTTCGGAGTTATCTACACGCATAGAAGCGTTTTTCAATTCAAGAATTTTTCTTGCAGCATTCAAACCGTTAGATAAATTTTCAAGTGCTCTTTTCCTGTCCATAATTTATACCTCATGTCAACATAATAATAATATATTATTATTGATTTTTATGCAGTATAGATTCTACAGTGTTATTTTATGTTAAATGCTCTTTAATTGTGATAAATGTCGGTGAATTTTATTTGCCTAATTGGGCAAATATATAATCGCAAAAAAAATTATAAAATTATATTTACAATACATAGGAATGATTTTAATATAACTTCAGATTAGAAGTGATATTTAATTCCGAAAGAAGGAAGTTAGAGAATGCAGCTTACAAGATTGAGAAAATGGTTGATTTTAATTAATATTTCAATATCAATATTTATGGCTACATTAGATGGAAGTATAGTAAATATTGCACTTCCAACTATATCGGAGCAATTGTCCAGCAGTATAAGTTCAATTCAGTGGGTAGTAAACGCCTATTTATTGGCCATATCCGTATTGCTTCTGGTTTGGGGTAAATTAGCGGATATTTATGGCAAAAAGAAAATATTTATGATGGGTTTTGTTATATTTTCTGTAGGATCAGGTCTATGCGGATTTTCAAACAGCTTGTTGATGCTGGTCATTTCAAGAGTAATTCAGGCAGTTGGTGCTTCTTCCATGATGGCACTTAGCCAGGGCATTGTTACAAATATTTTTCCTCCAGGTGAAAGGGGAAGGGCTTTTGGAATCACCGGCGCATCTGTAGCCATAGGAAGCCTTACCGGCCCAACATTAGGCGGCATACTGGTTAAAACTTTCGGATGGCATTCAATTTTTCTTGTAAATATACCTATAGGTATAATAGGAATATTGTGTACATATTTTCTTATACCCGAGATCAAGGAGGAACCGGAAAACAAAACATTTGATGTTTTGGGTGCTTTTCTTTTTGCGGGTTCTATTTTGTTGCTTTTTATGAGCTTTTTGTTTTTACAGGATCAAAAGGTATCCGGCAAAGTGTTTGCAATAATGCTTATTTTGGCACTGGTTTTAATGATATCTTTTATAGTTCATGAGAGAAGGGTAAGCTATCCGCTCTTGAATTTTGGACTTTTTAAAATAAAAGTTTTTTTGTTGGGAATAAGCACAGCGTTCCTGTCTTTTGTTTCACTGAATACCACTTTATACTTTATGCCATTTTATTTTGCGTATGTTTTGAATATTACAACTTTGAAAGCAGGACTTTTAATGTCTGCATATCCGTTAATGACTGCTCTAATCTCCCCATTTAGCGGCTGGCTGTCGGATAAAATAAGCTATAGGCCTCTAACTGTTATAGGCCTCACAATTAATGTTGCCGTGCTGTTTACCATATCCACATTCGGTACAAGCACATCGGTTTTTCAAATTGTTTTGTTCATGGCTCTTTTAGGCATAGGCTCTGCAATATTTCAATCACCCAACAACAGCAGTGTTATGGGAAGTGTACCGAAAAATGAACTTGGATCTGCTGGCGGAATAAATGCACTTTTTAGAAATCTGGGAATGGTTTCAGGAACTACCATTTCAGTTATTATCTTTTCATTTGCGACAAAAATCAATATAAGTAAGATTACAGGAGAAAAGGCCGGTTTAAGCTCAGAAGTATTTTTAAAGGGGTTTCGAGTAGTTTTTATTTTTGCTGCATGTGCATGTATAGCAGCACTTTTATTTAGTTTAGCAAGAGTATCTTTAAAAAATTCCCAAAAATAATTGGTTTGACGACAATAAATAATCCCAAATTTTTAATTGGTATTACTTTTTTTAATTGGAATTATATAAATTAAAATATATAGGTTACACTTTTGATTTATTTGTAGTATAATGTTTATGTTTATACAATAAACTTATATAGGTGATAAAATGAATAATATCAAAGTAAAAGCCGTAATAATCAGAATTTTGTTCTTGATTATTCTCCCGTTAGTGAACATAGTACATACAGCATTGAACAATTATAGAGGTAATGTGCATATATTACGCACACATTTAGATCTTATTATTCCATTTGAGAAAATCTTTATAGTGCCGTATCTTTTGTGGTTCGTATATTTTATGTCTATATTGGTTTATTTTGCTTTTGTGGATGGTAAGAGATATTTTAGACTTCTTTTCAGCATAGTTGTAGGAAATATTATTTGCCATTTAATATATTATTTTTATCCTACGACAGTGCCGAGGCCTGATGTTATCGGAAATGATATTTTTTCGATTTTGGTAAGGCTTACCTATGCAAATGATAATCCTTTTAATTGTTTTCCCAGCGTACATGTATTGAATGCTTTGCTGGCATCTATGTTTTTGTTTGATTATACTAAAAAAGCTTTTGTTAAATATTATGCGGTAATTGCGTTTGTTCTTATAACATTATCTACATTGTTTGTAAAACAGCATTATATACTTGATGCAGTTGCATCTTCAATAATAGGCGTATCAATGTACGTATTGTTTACATCCGAATATATATGGAATACACATATCAGAAAGCTTATGGGTTTATTGAAGCCTGAATTGGCAAAAAAGATTAGTAGTTGACAGTAGTAAAATTTGCAGGTATTAAGTAATTTTTAGATATTTTATATATAGATTTATTTTTGATGAATAATATTGCTATTTTTGTACAAAATCTTACTTAGAATCTAATATATTCTAGGTGATGATTTTGTATGGGTAAAAGTAAAGTTTTAAGCATTAGGTGGCTGCTGCTGTATACATATATTTTTTTAGCAGGTTTTGCAGTTGGCTACTGTTTTGTTATATTTAATATAATTTAAAGAATGATTTTAGAGTGCCATGATAATTAAGGCATAGATTATTTAAAGAAGAAGGGGAAAAAATGGAAGTAACACGTGAGTGTGTCAAGCACGCTAAGAGGATTGTTGTTAAGGTTGGAACATCCACTTTAACATATGATAATGGAAAAATTAATTTTTCCAGGATAGACAAGCTGGCTAGGGTGATTTCAGACCTTATGAACCAGGAAAAAGAAATTGTTTTGGTTTCATCGGGTGCAATTGGAGTTGGAGTCGGAAAGCTAAAGCTTCCCGGAAAGCCAAAGTCTCTAAGGGAAAAACAGGCTGTTGCTGCTGTAGGGCAGAGTGAATTGATGCAGATTTACAGCAGATTTTTTTCTGACTACAGCCAGGTTGTAGGTCAAATACTTCTTACTCGTGATGTAATTGAAAATAAATCGGGTAGAAGACATGTCATTAACACATTTGAAACATTAATTGAAATGGGTATATTGCCTATTGTTAATGAAAATGACTCTGTTTCGGTTGATGAAATCGAGTCCGGAAGGCACAGAGTATTTGGCGACAATGATACATTGTCGGCTATTGTTGCAAAGCTGGTTAATGCAGATTTGCTAATCATATTGTCCGATATTGACGGGTTTTATGATTCGGATCCTAGAGAGAATTGCAACTCAAAGTTGATTTCTGTTATTGAAGAGATCAGTACAGAAGTGGAAAATTGTGCAGGAGGTGCTGGGACAAGCAGAGGAACCGGAGGCATGGTGACAAAGATTCAAGCAGCTAAAATTGCTATGAATGCCGGCATTGATATGGTGCTTACCAATGGTCAGAAGCCGGAAATGATAATGGATATTCTCAATGGATTGGATATAGGCACCCTTTTTAAGGCTCACAGCATAGAAGATTAAGAGTCGAAAGAACAATTATCGGTTAAAAATATCAAAGTGAATTAATTTATTTAAATAAAAAAGCACCGGAACTTGTTTTATGTACCGGTGCTTTTAAATTATTCTTGAGGTTGGTTTTGAGGGTTGTTTTGATCTATAGTATCAGTATTTGTGCTGTCTGTTATATCGCTTTCATATGAATTTGTGTCGGTTGGTGGTTGCTGTTCATTGAAATTATTTGGCGAATGCCCCCCGTGTATTGTACAGTAGCTTACAGGGGCCTCATATTTCCAGTCAGTAGGATACGGATCTGATCCTACTCTATTATAAGGTGTTGTTCTCTGAACAAAAACGCTTTCCATTAAAGAGCTTTCAGGACAACCGGAACTAAATAGAACATTTCTGCCAAAGGCATCTTTGCTGTCTTTGCAAACCTGCTTGATTACATGTACATCGCAAATATCTCCGCTTTTTGGCTCGGTACCCGGAAGGAAATACTCTTGAATTATGGCATTTCCCCTTGGATCTCTGGCACAAAGGTCGGATGGAGTTTTTCCCGAGTATTTGCAAACTGCTTTCTTTACAACAGCTGTTGATTGCTTGAATGTTTTAGGCTGAAGGTTTGCATGGGCCTTTTCCATTACTTCATGCCATATAATGAGAGCCTGATTGTATTCCTCAGGAGACAGCTTGGAATTCTTATCATATCCATACCAGGTTGCACCGACATAATATGGTGTATAGCCTACAAACCATTTGTCTCTGTTATCACTTGTGGTACCTGTTTTACCTGCTGTAGCAATCTTACCTTTCTGTATAAGGCCCCAGCCATTTGCTGATGCGGTACCTATTCTACATACGTCTTCCATCATCTTGGTCATGATAAAAGAAGTACCTTCATTATCAAAAACAATTGTGCTCTTGGATTTTTTTTCAAGAAGAACATTTCCGTTCTTGTCTAATACCTTGGTATATGTTATTGGCTCCTTGTAAACTCCATCATTAACAAAGGGCCCATATGCAGCTGCCATGCTTAGCGGGCTTACTCCTTCATGAAGTCCTCCCATTGCTATGGAAAGGTTACCGTCATTTTCCTTATTGAGATTAATACCGTCACGTGCAAGATACTTTAATGATAAAGAAGCTCCAAGTTTAAGCCATGCTTTTGCAGCAACTACGTTTATAGATTGATACAATGCAGTATGGATTGTTGTGAGTCCTGCATAATAGCCTTTAGTATAGTTGGTAGGGTATAGGCTTTTACTTGCAGGGTTTAGGTAAGAAGGTGCATCATCAAAAACAGATGCGGCAGTTATCAGTTTCATATCTATTGCCGGTGCGTATACAGCTATTGGCTTGAATGTGGAGCCGGGCTGTCTTTTTATCTGAGTAGCTCTGTTTAATATGAGGTCGCCTGTCTTTTGACCGTACCCGCCGTAAAGTGCCTTTACATGCCCTGTATAGGGATCCATTATAACCATTGCAGCTTGAGGGTGCTGCAGGTTTCTTTTTATAATCGGAAAATATTTATCATTTGTAAACACTTCATCCATGCCCTTTTGTATATCAGGATCCATGGTTGTATATATTTTGATACCGCCACTGTAAATGGTTTTATCTGCCATTTGTGAGGACATCCCTGATGCTACGAGATCCTTTTTTACGTCCATAATAACCTGATCTACAAAAAAGCTTTGTGTTTTTACTGTTTTTATCTTGTTTTTATCTGATGCAACAAACTTTAAGTCTTCTTTTAATGCCTGCTGATACTCCTCCTCAGTTATGTAGCCCGATTCTTTCATTTCGTACAATATTGTTTTCTGACGCTCTATGTTGTTCTTTATATTCTTTTCCGAAACAGGTGCATAAATTCCGGGAAGATTGGTTATACCTGCCAGGCTTGCACACTGAGCAAGTGTAAGATCCTTGACACTCTTTCCGAAGTATACATTTGAAGCAGTTTCGACTCCATAATAATTTCCGCCCATGTATATAAGGTTCATATAAAGGTCGAGTATCTTTTCTTTTGAAAGATGCTTTTCAAGTTGAATTGCCATATATTGTTCTTGAACTTTTCGCTTTAATGTCCTTCTTGTATCACCTGTGATGTTTCTAACAAGCTGCTGCGTGATAGTGCTTCCGCCGTGCATGTTTCCACCGGGCTTCAAGAAATTGACAACAGCACTTGCTATACGTATAAGGTCTATCCCCTTATGATCGTAAAACCGCTTGTCCTCGATAGCGATAAAAGCATTTCTCAAATTGTCGGGAATGCTGTCATGGTCAACCAATATCCTGTTTTGTTCACCTTTTAGCTGCATAATCTCATTGCCTTTTGAATCATATACAAAAGAAGTAATATTTTTCAGTTCTAATTGTTCAGGCTTTATAGGTGTTGCTGTTTTTATGTAACCGTAGACCAAACCACCTAAAATTCCGGCAACAGCAAATGATACAATTAAAAATGAAACAAATAAAATTTTAAAAACTGAAGTAATAAATATAAATAACTGACCATGCCGTTTTTTAGTCCTTCTAGAAGAACCCGGTACGGCTTTTGTTTTCGGATTCATGTTACCCTCCTAAGTATAATAAAACTATAAATATTAAAACGATTAAAAACAACTTTGTGCTTTTAATCCTAAATTATTATAACATAAAAAAAATACATTTGCTAAAAAATTAATGTACTGTGCAGTGGCTATATTTACAATATCACTAAACTGCTTTATGAAAAATGAAAATACTTATATAAGTATTTTTACCAATTAATTCATTTTTTATTATATTTCGTATAAATACTTATGTTAAAATATAGAATATTTAAATGTAGAAATTATGAGGGTCATAAATATGATATGTTAACTTGAAAAAAATGGGATTTATAAGATACGTATTGTCATAATTAAAATCGGAGGAAACAATAAACTTATGTCATACTATCTTAAATTATAGTTTCCCAGTATTTTTAATCTTTCCAGTTCTTTTATTATTACATCGTATAAATTGATATCAAGGGTATTAACTATAGATGTAAGATAGAAAAGGTTTCTACCTATTTCTTTTTCTAAAAGGTCTCTGCAGTTATCGCATAATTTTCCTTCCAGATGGGATTTCATAAGTTTTTTGAGTTCTTCAATATCTCCATCTGTTTTGTGATTCTGCTTTTTTGCATTTATTTTAATGCAGCCGCATTGAGTGGCAGCTTTAACTATTGTTCTGTTAATGCGTGCATTTGTATCTTGAAACTTTGTTATCTGATCAATAATGCTTTTATTTCTTACTAAAAGGTCTGAAACGGTATATTGAAACTCGTCTATTAACATGTCTTTCAAGATATTTCACTCCTTTAGTCAAGAATAGGCTATTAATGCTTTCCATTATGTGTATATCTAGATTTGTAAATGTTTCGATCATTTCATTTTGAGAAAATGAAACTAATTAAATTATAATTCTAATGTTGGACCTTTGTCAATGGAAACGGACAATATACCCTCCAAATCAAAATCCGGCACATATTTGGAATCGGCTGAATCTCTTTCCTGTATGTATCCGTTGGCAAAGTCCAGCTTAATAAAATGATTTAAAACCTTATCATATTCCTTACGAATTAATCGTCTGTCAATTTCGGGGAAGAGATTGGATTTATAAAATGGAGTATACTGGCTCATAATGCTTACTACGATGTCATCGGAGGGAAGATTTGACTTTATCCAGTTAAGTATCTTAATGGACTCTCCAGTCATTCCCGGAAGCACAAGGTGTCTTATAACAACGCCCTTTTGAATAATGCCGTCACTATCAAATACAGCCTTGCCTGTTTGTCTGTACATTTCCAAAACGGCATTGGTCGATATTTTAAAGTAGTCGTTAGCATCTGAATATTTTATGGCTGATTCATTTTTAAAGTATTTTATATCTGGAAGATAAACGTTTACAATTCCTTCAAGCAGTCTCAGGGAAGAAATGCTGTCATATCCGTTTGAGTTGTAAATAACCGGTATTTGCAGCTTTTTCCCAAGTCTTTTAACGCATTTTGAAATTGCATGTGTATAATGGGAAGGGCTTACAAAGTTTATATTGTGTGCTCCTTTTTGCTGGAGGTTTAAAATGATTCTTTCAAACTCGTCAAGGGACACCACTTTACCGAAATTTTCTTGGCTGATTTTATAGTTTTGGCAAAAAACGCATTTTAAATTGCAGCCGGAAAAAAACACGGTACCCGAACCCTTTGTTCCGCTTATACAGGGCTCTTCCCACCTGTGAAGAAATGCTTTTGCAATTTTTACTTCTGAACCGGAACGGCATTTTCCAATATTTTTTGTTCTGTCCACCATGCATATTCTTGGACACATTGTACAGGACGAATAGCTAAGTTCCATGAAACACCTGCTTTTGATTGGTATTTATTGGCTATTAAAATTTTACATTCTACTTTACAATACTATCAAATAAAATTATAATATGACTAAAGATGACAGTAGTCAAGCTGTATATTAAACATTTTTCGAGTTTGATTTCAAGTTTGAATGAAACATTCAAATATTCCTAAATAAGGAGCCGGTTATGAATATTAGCGGTGTAACGTATGCATATAACAAAAATGTAAGGTTTAGAAAGACTATGATTTTAATTATATTTGTATTGATTATTGTGGCTTTTATTGGTGTTTTAGGGATATCAGCTTATGTGGGATGGTCTTTGATACACCCTGAAAGAGCGGAACTTCCTAAATTTTCATCTAATATAGTTATTGAATACGAGGATGTTCAATTTAAAGATATAAATAATACCATAACATTAAAGGGCTGGAATTTTAAGGCTAAGAACAGCGATAAGACCATTATTATGGCCCATGGATATAGAAATAACAGACTTCAGTTTGATGAAAAAACACTTGATCTGATAAGCGGATTGCAATCAAAAGGGTTTAATGTATTTACATTTGACTTTAGAAATAGCGGTATATCAGAGGGAGATAAGACCACTATAGGTATTAAAGAAAAGGATGATTTGCTTGGTGCCATTAAATATGTAAAATCCATTGGGGGAAAGCATATTGTTCTTATGGGATTTTCAATGGGAGCTTCAACAGCAATACATGCAGCAGCCGAAAATGCAGATGTAGAAGCGGTCATTGCAGATTCACCTTTTGCTGATCTGGATGCGTATCTTAAGGATAACCTCAGTGTTTGGAGCTCTTTGCCTAAGGTTCCTTTCAACGATACCATTTTGTTTATGCTGAAATTTATAGCGAATTTAGATCCTAAGACGATGGTACCTAAAAAAGATATTCAAAGTGTCGCACCAAGACCTGTAATGCTAATACATGGCAAGGATGATGATGCCATACCCATAAAGAACAGTGAAGAGATTTATGAAGCTTATACTCAAATAAATAAAGAAAATATTACATTTTGGAAGGTTGACGGAGCAAAGCATGTGGGAAGCTATGAGAAGAATACCGAAGAATATATAAAAAACATATATGATTTTTTGGAGAAAGTTTATGAAGAAAAATAAATCTGTTTATTCATTTCAATGTATAAGCGATTTTATATTTGTTGAAACTGATGTATATCCATCGGATTTAATACTTATTCCAGGAAGCGATTGTCCGGAGCTTGCCGTGAGAGCTGCAGAGCTTTATAAAGCGGGTTTTGGGCCAATTATATTGATATCCGGGGGACATAATTCAAAAATTCCCGATTACCCTTCAGAAAGCGAATTTTTATCAAGCATTGTTTTTTCAAAAGGGATATCCCGTGATGCTGTCATTTTGGAGAATAAAGCAAGAAATACATTTGAGAATGCCGTATTATCATGGGAAATAATAGATAAGCAGGTGCTAAACCCTAAAAGATGTATTTTGGTTTGTAAGGGCTATCACTCAAGGAGAGCCCTTTTAACATATCGGGCACGATTTCCTGCAAACATCGAGTTTTGCATTTCAACGGTTGAGGATTATAAGAAAATAAACAAGCAAAACTGGTTTCTAAATGATATTGGTATTGAAACGGTAATGACTGAAGTTGTTAAAATTGGAAAGTATTTCAATACAGAAATAAAGCAAATGTACGAAAAAGAAACAGTTTCTTTCAAATAGAGCGTTTCCTTAATTCATCTAACATTAGCCTTAAGGCTTTGCCTCTATGGCTTATTTTATGCTTCATTTCAGAAGCCATCTGTGCTGTTGTCATTTGATATTCCGGTACGTAAAATATAGGATCATAGCCAAATCCATTTTCCCCTTCAGGCTTGTACCATATGTATCCCTCACATGTTCCTTTCACTGTAAAACTGCTTTTATCCGGAAACACTACAGCTATAACGCATACAAAACGGGCAGAACGTTTGTCAAAGGGTACATCCTTAAGCAAATCCAACAGCTTTTTGTTTTTTTCTTCATCTGTTGCATTTTCACCTGCAAATCTTGCGGAATATATACCGGGTGCTCCATTAAGAAAATCTACCTCAAGGCCGGAATCGTCAGCCATAACGATTTCACCGGTAATACGGTTTATTTCTTTTGCTTTGATTAATGCATTTTCTTCAAATGTTGACCCCGTTTCCTCAATATCTATATCTATACCCACAGATTCCATTGAAAGAACTTCATATGGAAAGTCTTTTAATATTTCTGATATTTCACGGATTTTTCCTTTATTCTTGGTTGCTGCTAGGAACTTTTTCATCTTTTGTTACTCCCCCGACATAATTGGTTAATGGTCCTAAAACGCTTTTTTGAATTTCTATGAGCTTTAATATACCGGACTCTGAAAGCTTTAAAAGTCTATCCAACTCATTTCTGCTGAAGGGTGCCTGTTCACCTGTAGCCTGAACTTCAATAAACTTGCCCGAACCTGACATTATAACATTCATATCAACAGTCGCTCTTGAATCTTCTTCATAACAAAGGTCAAGCATTTCATGGCCAAATACTATGCCTACGCTTGTTGCGGCAACATAATCGGTAATTGGTGTTTTAGTGATCATTCCGTTATCTACTAGGTATTTACATGCCTCAACGGTAGCTACGAAAGCACCCGTAATGGAAGCTGTCCTTGTACCGCCGTCGGCTTGAATAACATCACAATCCAATGTTATTACTCTTTCGCCTAAAATATTAAAATTTATTACAGATCGTATAGCACGACCTATCAATCTCTGAATTTCCTGTGTTCTTCCGTTAAGCTTAAGCTTGCTTATATCCCTGGAATTTCTTGTCTGGGTAGCACGAGGAAGCATAGAATATTCTGCGGTCAGCCAACCTTCGCCTGTGTTTTTCTTGAAGGGTGGAACCTTATCGTCTATTGAAGCAGTACAAATTACTTTTGTGTTTCCAACCTCTATTAGTACTGATCCTTCTGCATGCTTTATATAGTTTCTTGTTATTTTCACAGGCCTTAGCTGTGCATCATTCCTACCGTCCAATCTCAATGGTGTCACTACCTTTCTCAATTAATAAAGTCATATTTCAAATACGTAAAAATGCATAGATTTTCATATCAAACTATTATTTATATATTATAGCCTTTTGGATGGCTTTTATGCCAAGCCCAAGCTGTTTCGATTATTGTCTCAAGCTTGTTATAGCGAGGAGACCATTTTAAATCCTTTATAATTTTTTCTGAAGATGCAATAAGAACAGCAGGGTCCCCTGTACGTCTCGGAGCGATAACAGACTTAATGGGATGGCCTGTTACATTGCGTGCTATCTCTATTACTTCCTTAACGGAAAAACCTTTGCCGTTGCCAAGGTTATATATTTCACTGCGATTATCGTTTCTGAGCTTGTTAAGTGCAAGTACATGTGCATTGGCAAGATCGGTAACATGGATATAATCCCTTACACATGTTCCGTCAGGAGTAGGATAATCGGTTCCGAATATTTTTATGTCGTCTCTCTTACCTAAAGCTACTTGCAATATTAACGGTATGAGATGGGTTTCAGGATTGTGATCCTCACCGATTTTACCGCTTATATGGGCTCCGGAGGCGTTAAAATACCTCAAAATAACATGCTTAATGCCAAGGCAGCTGTCAGCCCATTTTAATGCTTTTTCAACTGTAAGCTTTGTCTCACCGTAAGGATTTGTAGGAAACGTTTTGTCGGTTTCAAGAATGGGAGTATTTTCAGGCTCACCATATGTTGCTGCTGTGGAAGAAAATACAATTTTCTTAACACCTGCTTCATTCATGGCAGTTAACAGATTTAAAGTTGAAACAACATTGTTGTTGTAAAACTTAAGAGGATCTACAGTACTTTCTCCTACTTCTATATAAGCTGCAAAATGTATTACAGCTTCAATTTCATTTTCTTTGAAAACTTTTTTTATGAATTCCTTATCTCTAAGGTCTCCAACTATAAGCTTTCCGCCTAGTACCGATTCCTTATGTCCTCTTTCGAGGTTGTCCAATACAATGACATCCTCTTTGTTTTCCAATAATTCTGCTACCGTGTGGCTTCCAATGTATCCTGCTCCGCCTGTAACAAGTATACTCACTTTATTCACTACCCTTCATTTATAATTTATATAACTATATCCAATTAATGACTTAATATACAATAAAAGTTTTCCTTAATTTTGCTTGTTTTAAATTATAATAACATTTATTATAAAAAAATAAAACTCATTTTTACATTTTAAAAGATATTTGCTAAATGTAATCTGCTTTTTATATTGATTAAAATTAAAAAATATATATAATATATTAAAAGTGAAATTGAAAATAATTAATACTCTTAATAACCATTTAATAATCATTGGAGGAGCATATGGCAGATATAATCGGGCAATTAACCAAAGAATTCAATTTAAAGCTGTTTCAGGTTCAAAATGCGGTTAAACTTATTGATGAGGGAAATACAATACCATTTATAGCCAGATACAGAAAGGAAGCTACAGGTGAGCTCAATGATCAGGTCTTAAGGGAGCTTTATGAGAGGCTTGTTTACCTTAGGAATCTAGAGGCTAGAAGGGAAGAGGTAAAACGGCTTATTGAAGAGCAGGGTAAATTGACTGATGAACTGTCAAATGCTATAGCAAAAGCAAACACATTGCAGGAAATTGATGATATATACAGGCCATTCAGACCAAAAAGAAGAACAAGGGCTACAGTAGCCAAGGAAAAAGGTTTAGAGCCTTTGGCTGAAATTATTTTTGAGCAGAAAATAACGGATAAATCCATTGAAGATATAGCGAAGCCTTTTATAAATCCTGAAAAAGAAGTTAATACAATAGAAGATGCATTAAACGGAGCCATGGACATTATTGCAGAAAACATTTCCGATAATGCAGTATTCAGAAAACACATCAGAGATATTTTCTTCCAATCGGGAATAATTATTTCCCAGGCTAAAAAGGAAGAGGAGTCTGTTTATAAAATGTACTATGATTTCAAAGAACCTGTGTCTAAAATTGCAAATCATAGAGTATTGGCCATAAACAGGGGAGAGAAGGATGAGTTTTTGCAGGTAAAGATATCTGTTCCGGAAGAAGTCCCAATCAATTACCTCAAGGCAAATACCGTTAAAAAAACAAAATCCGTAACATCCGTTTATGTTGAAAGGGCAGCAGAAGATTCATATGACAGGTTGATTTTTCCTTCAATTGAAAGAGAGGTAAGGAATGAGCTTACGGAGCGTGCGGAAGAGCAAGCTATGAAGGTTTTCGCTGCCAATCTTAAAAATCTTCTGTTACAGCCTCCTGTAAAGGGCAAGGTGGTTCTCGGGCTTGACCCTGCATACAGAACAGGCTGTAAAATCTGCGTTGTTGATGAAACAGGAAAGGTTTTGGATACAACAGTTGTTTACCCGACTCCTCCTCAAAACAAGACTGAGGAAGCAAAAAAAATTCTCAAGCACTTAATAGAAAAGCATGATGTTGACATTATTTCAATAGGCAACGGTACGGCATCAAAGGAGTCGGAGATATTTATATCGGAGCTTTTAAAGGAAATAGACAAAAAAATATATTATATGATTGTCAGTGAGGCCGGTGCCTCGGTATATTCCGCATCTAAGCTGGGGGCAGAAGAGTTTCCGGATTTCGATGTTGCTTTAAGAAGTGCGGTCTCAATTGCAAGAAGGCTCCAGGACCCGCTTGCGGAGTTGGTTAAAATAGACCCCAAATCCATAGGTGTCGGTCAATATCAGCATGATATGAACCAGAAAAAACTTGGAGAGACTTTGGTAGGGGTAGTTGAAGACGCCGTTAACAGCGTTGGAGTTGATCTCAATACTGCGTCACCGTCGCTTTTATCATATGTATCGGGAATAAATGCTACTGTTGCGAAAAATATAGTTGAATATAGGGAGCAAAACGGAAAGTTCACTAAAAGAGAGGAAATTAAAAAGGTTAAGAAGCTTGGGGACAAGGCATTTGAGCAATGTGCGGGATTTTTAAGAATACCTGACGGAAAGAACATTTTGGACAACACTGCCGTACATCCCGAGTCCTATGGTGCTGCTCTAAAGCTTTTAAATTTAACTGGATTTACATTGGATGATATTGCTAAAGGAAACCTAAAAGGGTTGAAAGAGGCAGTGAATAAAAGAGGAATTACTGCTGTTGCAGAAGAAATAGGCGTTGGTGTTCCGACTTTAAGAGATATAATAGACGAGCTTTTAAAGCCTGGGCGTGACCCGAGGGATGAGCTGCCTAAGCCGGTTTTATTGACTGATGTGTTGGATATAGAGGATTTGAAGCCTGGTATGATACTTACGGGTACGGTAAGAAATGTTGCTGACTTTGGAGCTTTTGTCGATATAGGCGTACATCAGGACGGTCTTGTTCATATATCTGAATTAAGTGACAGATATGTAAAAAACCCTATGGATGTTGTTGCAGTGGGAGACATAGTGAAAGTGCGGGTTTTATCCGTAGAAGTGCAGAGAAAGAGGATTTCCCTTAGCATGAAGGATATACAGTGATTTATGGTTGTATTTTCAATATTTCAAAAGATTCAAATAATCTTGATACTTTAGTGAAAAGAATATAAAATTAAATTATTACATTGGCAATGAGGTAGAAAAATTGTTTAAAAGATTTATACAGAACCAAAAAGAAGTATTCTCAATGCTTACGAGTAAGGCAGGAATATTGATTTTATTTATGTTGCTTTTATTTTTCCTCTTGAATGCCTTAAAAGTAGCTTTATTTAATTATTACATAATTCCCAATCAAACAGCAAATGCATTTAAATACAAGTTTATTATGTCCTTTATCATGATATTCTTTGCATATGTTATTTGTCTAAGTTTCAGGTCAAGGATTTTTTTTGTGCTGGCTTATATTCTACAGATAGCTTATATTTTAATAAATTTGTCATACTATCTATATTATCATAGCTATTTAAATGTTATGCAATTCGTATCTCTCTTCAGTGAGGGATTTGAAGCTACAAAGAATTCATCTGCCCCATTGAGCTTTGAGATGTTAATTGCATTTATTGATGTACCCGCTTTTTTGTTTATTGCTATTAATTATATAAAAGTACGTGAGTTCAGAAAAAGAATACTGCTGTACAGAATAGTGGCAGCATTAGCAACAATAGCCATACTTGTTCAAGTACAAATTTACTATTACAACAATAACAATTTTATTACCACTTTATTGGATGACAAATTTAAAGGAGAGTCACCAATAGTCCAGTGGTATGGAACTGTAGCAAACAACATAGTAAATATATGGCTTAAAAGCAGTGAAAGCCAGTTTATAAAACAGTTTGTATATGGAAGTGAAATGAACAACGAAGAAACTTCTTTGGATAATCCTAATTTTGTTCTTATACAGATTGAATCTATGGATTCCATAATAATAAATACAAAGTATAAGAATGAATATATAATGCCGTATCTTAATTCATTGGCAAACAATAATGTATATTATCCGTATGTTATGAGTTATCACATGGGTGGAGGTACTTCAGACACTGAGTTTTCAATAATTAACAGTATTGAACCGTTAGATGAGTATCCGTCCATAAAGCTCTCAAATTACAAGTATAATAATTCAATGCTCAAGAAGCTGGCCAAAGGATTCTATACCAATGTGGCTTTTCATGGCAATTCCGATGTATTCTTTAACAGGGATTCGGCATTTCCCAAAATGGGGTTTCATGAGTTTTATGATATTGATAAAATGGGTCTAGAGCAGAAAGGATGGGGGGCACCTGATAAAGATGTATTCAAGTTTGCTTCCGAAAAAATAAAGGACCTTGAGGAGCCGTATCTTGCATATATAATAACAATGACAAGCCATACGCCTTTTTCAAATGTTAATCACTATTTTAAAAAAGACATTTACGATGATATAGAGATCAAGGTAGTGAAAAACTATTTTAATTCAATGTCATATGTGGACCAATGTATTAAAAAGTTTGTTGAAGAGATTCAAAATGATGATACGTACATATTTATTTACGGGGACCATACTCCCAATATTTTTTCGAATTTATACTGGCAGGCATCTTATAAAGAAGATGATAAGCAATTTGAATTTGTGCCGTTGATAATAATAACTCCCGATAATAAAAGGTTTAAAGTCGATAATGAGGCAGCATCCTTTTTGGATTTTGCTCCTACAATACTTAACAATGCAGGCATTTCATTTTCAATAAAAACATTCGGCAGGGATTTGCTTGATCCTGACAGTGAGAGAAAAGATATTCCTTATAAAGGGAGCAAGTATGCCAGAGAGGATTTTGTAGAAAAAATTTTAAAGCGGTAAATGTAAAAGATTAACCGCATTTAATATAGAATTTTTAATACTATAATACATAAATTATGTTATAATAGTTTAGTTGTTTTTATATTGTTTCACACGGCGAAAGAAGGTATGAATTTATGAAGGTTTTGGGAAAGGCTGTGCAGACTATAATAAGACGGCCTTTTATATTGGTGTATTTTGGATTTATTGCATTGATATATAGCATAATTGATACATGGAATCCACTGACAGCTCTTTTAATGGGTTTTAACAGATTGGGCAAGGGTGATTTTCTTGATATGATAATTTATTCCATTCAATTATTCTTAAATATCATGAAAAATCCCCAAACAGCAATAGCAGCATTAATTGTTTTTATTTTTGTTTTATTGTTTGTGTCGGTAATGATAGGACTGATTTTCAGCGGCTATTTCAACGTAGTCAATAACGCCGTTTCAAAAAAGGAAAAATACAAAGGCGAATTCATTGAAGGAATGAAGAAATTTTTCTTTAAAATATCCTTTGTTTCATTAAGAGCAATTTTAGTAAGTATTGCTGTTCTCATTATTTCTTTGGTTGCATCGGTACCTGCTGTTATAGTTACCAAATCATGGCTTTCAGGAAGGGCGGAGTTAATATTAGTTGCAGCTTTTGTTGATGTGATTACCATAGGAATTATTTTTCTCATATTTATGTTCTACAGCACTTACATAAGTTTTTGGTTTCCAGCGTCGGTAAATAATGAAAAAAGATGTTTTTTAACAGGAAAAGAGAATGCAGATAAGTTGTTCTGGAAAATTTCATTTAGGTATATAGTTTTTGTAGTTGTTTTTTTGATTTGTCATTTTTCGCTTGCAAAAATAAACGTTAATTCGGCGGATGTTGATTCTACCATGAACATAAAGAAATTTGCAGGCTTTATAGCAAACTGGGTTTTCAATACATTGTATTTCGGACTGTTTATAACATATGTGTTTTCTGCTTATAAAATTGCGGAAAACTATGTCCCGAAAGAAGAGGAATATGAATGATATAACGGACATTAAAATATATTAATGCATATTAAAAAAGGCATCTCAAAGGGCTGAAATGCCTTTTTAAATTATGAATCTCAGTTTCTTTCAAATCCGGCTAATAATAAGTATATCAGTATTATAAGAAGTATTTCATCTTCTATTGACTCTTCTATTAACAAGAAAATTGTACCAAGCAATATTATTTCTTCAATACCTATAAAATTATGTAAAATTTGAAGAGGAGATGCACTTTTATGCCATTTTCTGCTTGAAATATGGCATGGACTCTCCGGGTTCAAATTAGGAAGAGGAATATCCTTAAGTTCTTGCGGTAAGTTCTCTTCATGATATTCAGGAGTATAGTTGCTGTTTTGTGCTGCTCCGGGGTATGTAAACCTTATATTGGTGGGAGGCCTTTTTCTGTAAATCATCCTAATATCCTCCTCCTATAACAAGCCTTTGTCAGTCTCATCCATCAGCTTTGACAAATTATACATTTGCAAAAGCTTAATGCAAGTTGCAAGCTTTTTTTTCCTGTTGTTGTTGAGAAAAGGTTTCATTGAGTAGAGGAGGTTAATCCTTGGATCCTCCTTGGTATTAAGCTTGTCAAATATTTTTTTTGCTCTGGTAAGCATTTCAATGTTTTCCTGCATTTCATTGCTGCTGTTGTTTTCATTATTAGATGGCTCGGGATGTGATTCTTTAGGGACTTCTTTTTCATTTTGCTTATTATCACCGGCTAGAAGAGTAAGAAGTCCCTTAACATTATCAGGGAGATTTTCCTGGCCTAATATATCTGTAATTTGCTTAATTTTCTTGTTTAGGTCATCGCTCATTCAATGTTCCTCCTAAAGAGCTTTTGTATAAGTATATTCAGGATTTGTTTAATAATTCCTTAATTTTACTTATAATTTCATCTCCTCGGTCACCGATAAGTGCTGACAGTTTGGATAGATCCTGTTCATTAATCCTTTTGCTCAATTCTTCTTTATTGATGTTGATAGATTTGAGCTTGGAATCATCAATTTCATTTAATTTGCCAAGGAGCTCTTCCTTGTCAACCTTGTTTAGTTTCTTTGCCAACTCGTCGGCATTTCCCTTCTGAAGCATTTCCATGGCGGCATTAAGTCTGGCTTGCAACACCTTTTCGTCCATTTTTTCAAAGAGTTCGCTTAATTTTTTATTAAACGGATTGTTCATTTTCATCAGCCCTTTCAAAATAACTATATTTGTAATAAATGAATAACCATCCATTTATGTTACAATTTATTATATTTTGAAAAAAGAAATTATATTAAAATGATTAAAGGGCATTAATAAAACAAAAGCAGAAATACCAGTATAAAGAATAATATTGTGCTGTCTTTTTCGGTATGCTTTAAGGAGCTTCCTAATTTATGAGTTCTTAAAAAACTGTCATCATAAAAAAGAAGTAGAAAAATAATTATAAAAAACAATAACTCTGTATTGGAATCTTTAGATTTATATGCAGTCATAAAAATCACTTCCTTATAGATACTTGTATATTTACATAATATTACTAAACTCAAAAAAATGTTACACTTTATTAGATATAGTGGTAAAATAACTATAATATGATTCTTTATCTACATTAAAAACGTTTTAATATACATATACAATGGAGGTTATATAATGTATGATGTTATAATAATAGGTAAAGGGCCTGCAGGAATATCAGCTTCCCTTTATACTATAAGAGCAAATCTTAAAACTCTTATTATAGGCATGAATGACAGTGCTCTTACAAAGACTGAAAAAATTGAAAATTATTATGGCTTTGCAGAGCCTATAAGCGGACAATATTTATTAAAACAAGGAGAAGAACAAGCCGCAAGGCTTGGAGGAGAAATCATAGAGGATGAAGTAGTTGAAATTAAAAAGGATGAAACATTTATAATTTCAACCGTTAAGGGAAAATTTACTGCTAAAGCAGTTTTAATGGCAACAGGACAAAAGCAAAAGAAAATAGATATAAAAAACTTAAAGGAATTTGAAGGAAATGGAGTTAGTTATTGTTCAACATGTGACGGATTTTTCTATAACGATTTAAAGGTTGGAGTGTTAGGTTATAAAGATTATGCCGTCCATGAAGCATTGGAACTTTTGGCATATACAAAGGACATAACAATATATACTAACGGTTTTAAACCTGAATTTTCAAAAGAATTCCAGCAGGAAGCGAAAAGATTCAACATAAATGAAAAAACCATTTTAAGCCTTGAAGGCAAAGATTTTCTTCAGAAGATTGTATTTCATGATGGTGAAAATGAAAGCATTGACGGTTTGTTTGTAGCATATGAGAGTGCTTCAAGTATCGACTTTGCAAGGAAGCTTGGTGTACTTACCGAAAATGGTGCTATTCTTGTAAATTCCGATATGCAGACAAATATTGACGGCTTGTTTGCAGCAGGAGACTGTACTGGTGGATTTAAGCAAATAGCCACGGCAGTAGGACAGGGAGCGTTAGCCGGCAGAAAAATAATTGAGTTTGTGAGAAATTCTATGGTAACATAATATTAGGATTATATTCAAATAAATCATGATAAAGGAGGGATGTTCCAGGTGTTGCATGAAGATTTGCTTTTGATTGATGACAACACTGTTTTCAGAGGACTGAACAGTGACTATCTTAATTTTAATCGGGTATACGAGTGTATAATCAAATTCATCAAGTCGGATATCAACAGCTTGTATAAAATTTCTATAGGTACCGATTCCCAGGTTGGAGCCCATACCATATTTGTATCTTGTATCCATGTTCACAGAGTGGGAAAAGGGGCTAGCGGCTATCTGCATAGAAGTGAATATCCAAGACCTATTACAAACTTAAGGGAGAAGATATACCTGGAAACATGCCTGACCCTCCAATTGGCTTATATGTTTAATGAAGAAAAAATACAAAATATCAGGAAAGCAGTTGGAAGTGACAATGTTTCATTTGAATTTCATATAGATATTGGAACTCGTGGGAAAACTAAGGCATTGATTAATGAAATGGTGGGTATGGTTAAAGGGTTGGACTTTATACCCAAAATCAAGCCTGATAGTTATTGTGCCAGCAATTTTGCAGACAGATATACAAAAGCTATTTAAATCCATAATAAACTATGCTGTTGGTAAATGTTATGGTATAATACTATTCGTTGGAATATTATTTCTAAACGGAGGTTAGAGGTTTGGAAGATCTAAAGAAATTTGAAATAAAAGCAGAAAAATTGAAGGTTATTTCACATCCCCAGCGGTTATGTATTGTTAAAGGGTTGATCGGAAACCATTATAATGTGTCCAAGATACAGGAAAGCCTTGGTTTGCCTCAATCAACAGTTTCACAACATATAGCCAAATTAAGAACAGCCGGAATAATAGAAGGAAAAAGAAACGGGCTTGAAATATGCTATAAGGTTGTAGATAATGAAATAGTTGATATCATTAATGTTTTATTTAATTCGTAAAGGTATTTGCTTAAAAATAGCTTTTTTTGTTTAGAAATGATTGATTAAGCGGAGGTTTAGTATTTGGATAAGAAAATTATTGCTAAAGCAATTGATCATGCGGTATTGAAGCCTGATGCTACAGATTTGGATGTGGAGAGAGAATGTTCTGTTGCGGTGAAATATGATATAGCATCGGTATGTGTGAAGCCCTGCCATGTAAAGCTTGCCGGTAAGTTATTAAAAGATTCCGATGTAAAGGTAAGTACCGTTATCGGTTTCCCTCATGGAGGAACTACAACTGCCGCTAAAGTAGCTGAGGCTTTGGATGCTATTGAAAATGGTGCTTCCGAGCTTGATATGGTGATAAATATAGGAAAACTGCTATCAGGCGATTACGATTATGTTAAAAATGATATTGAAGCAGTAGCAAAGGCGGCACATTCAAAAAATGTAATTTTAAAAGTTATAATTGAAACAGCATTGCTTGACGATGAAAATAAAAAGATTGCCTGCAAACTATCGGAGGAAGCAGGTTGTGACTATGTGAAGACGTCAACCGGTTTTAACGGCAGCGGAGCAACACCGGACGACATTGTCCTTATGAAAAACTCTGTAGGACCTAATATTAAGATTAAAGCTTCCGGAGGCATTAAAACATTGGACCAGGCTATTAAATTTATTGAATTGGGATGTCATAGACTTGGGACAAGTTCTACAGAGAATATACTTACAGGCGGTAATATTGCAGATAAAAGTTCGTATTAAGATAGATTAAATATAAGGAATATCATAGAAATGGACGGCATAGAAATATTCTATAAAGAATAATTTGCGAGGTGCCGGACAGTGCGAAAAACGTTAAGTATTATCATATGCTGTGTATTTCTTATACCAGTGCTTGCGGGGTGTGGTTTTTTAGAGAAGCTTGGATTTGAGAAGGATGGATCTGATGAGTTGCAGCCTGCAAGCAGTGTTGCTATAGGTGAGGAGGAGGCAAAAAAGCTTTCCGATAAAGTACCTATTCATCTGTATTTTGCAAATGAAGACGGTTCCAAGCTAAAGCTTGAAGTAAGACACATTCCTGTTAGTGAAGCTAAGAAAAGTGTGAACCATTTGGCTAGTATTGTTGTTAATGAGCTTATCAAAGGACCTACCAAAAAAGGGTTAAAGCCTACCATACCTGAAGGTACAAAACTAATAAAAGATAATGTGCCTATAAAGGATGGAGTGGCTACTGTTAATCTGTCAAAGGATTTTGTCGACAAACATCCGGGAGGAAAGGATGCAGAGAGACTGACCATTTATTCAATAGTGAACTCACTGACAGAGATAAAAGATATTCAGGAAGTTAAATTTTTGATTAACGGTAAGGCTTACGAGACATATAAGGGTAACTTTAAGTTTGATGCAGCCTTCCCGAGAAATGTTTCAATTATAAGCAATGAGGTTTCTGCACCAAGCTCGTCAACTGTAGAAAGTTCCGATGATTTGGGAGTATCCTCGGATATAGATAGCGTTGCTGGTAATAATGATTCAAGCAAAAATGATTCAAGCAAAGATGTGAAAAATAATTCTGATACCGGTAAAGAAGATCAAAGCAAGGATAATTCACGCAAGGAAAATAATTCCAAGACATCTGATTCAGGACTTGATATTGAGGAGTCCGATGAAATATTTAGCAGTGATATGTCAAATGTTACCGTGGATACCGACGGTACTATATTAGAATAGCCGTTATTTTAAAATGCTATGTACACTAAGAAAGGAATGCAAAAACCTCTGTATGCATTCCTTTTTTGACTGTATCATGTGTTTTTATTCATTCAAATAGCTCCAACTGCCTTCTATGGAAGGTTCTTTGATGCCTTTTGCCAGCAATTCCAAAAATTCGGATCTTTTTATATTAATTGCTCCCAATGACTCTAGATGCTTTGAGTAAATCTGACAGTCAATTATAGAAAAATTTATTGTCTCAATCAACTTTATGAAAGCTGTTTTGGATGCATTATCCATTATAGAGAACATGGATTCACCAAAAAAACAGCTTCCCATGGCCAATCCGTATAAACCGCCGACAAGCTCATTGTTGTACCATGTTTCAACAGAATGAGCTATTCCAAGCTTGTGCAGGTTGCAATAGCTTTCAATCATGTCATCATCAATCCATGTGTCTCCCTTGCGAGTATAACCGCAGCTTGTAATAACATCTCTAAAGCATGTATCGAAAGTTACCTTGTAAAGACCTTTCTTAAGGAATTTTTTCATGGATTTGGATACCTTAAGGTCCTTTGGAAAAAGCACAAAACGCGGGTCGGGAGACCACCACAACACAGGCTTTTCAGAATACCAGGGGAATATGCCGTTTTGATAAGCAAGACAAAGCCTCTCGCAAGACAAATCACCCCCGACTGCTAACAAGCCGTCTTCATTTGATAATGAAGGATGCGGAAAAATAAGTCTGTTTGAAAGTCGATAAACTGGCATTATAAGTCTCCTCGATTCATTACTTCATGCTGCTATAGCTCTTTTAATGCTTTTTGCTCTTTTGCTTTTTTAACTCTTTTATGGTTATAAAAATATCATCATCTTTAACATCTATGGTAGCGGTTCCTCCGTTGCTAAGCTTTCCGAAAAGTACTTCGTCAACAAGCAGTGTTTTAACCTTGTCTTGAACTACTCTTAGTATTTCCCTTGCACCATAAATTGATGAAAGCCCTTTATTGGAAAGCCATTTATAACATTCATCAGTTACATTTAGTTTAATATTCTTTGGAGTGAGTTTTTCTTCAAAATCTCGGATTGCTTTCCTTGCAATCAAAGAAGCCATTTCTTCATTAATATGATTAAACACAACAATTTCATCAAGCCTGTTTCTGAATTCAGGCAAGAATGTGCGTTCAACCGCTTTTGTAATAGAACTCTTATCCACCTTTTTGTTGTCAAAGCCTATCAATGCTTTTCCGACTTCCCTCGCTCCTGCATTGGATGTCATTATTATAATAACATTTCTGAAGTCGGCTTTCTTTCCGGTATTATCCGTTAATGTTGCATAATCCATAATCTGCAAAAGTACGTTATAAATGTCAGGGTGAGCTTTTTCTATTTCATCAAGGAGCAATACACAATATGGTGTTTTCCTTATGGCGTCGGTCAACAGTCCGCCTTCTTCATATCCCACGTACCCGGGAGGTGCACCGATGAGCCTTGCAACTGTGTGCTTCTCTTGATATTCACTCATGTCAAAACGTATAAGGGGTATACCCATTGAATAAGCCAGTTGCTTTGATATTTCGGTTTTTCCTACGCCGGTTGGACCGACAAATAGGAGAGAAGCAACAGGTTTTTCACCCTCAATGAATCCTGCCCTTGACATTTTAATAGCTCTCACAATGGTTTCAATTGCATGATCCTGACCATATATTTTAGATTTTAAATTGGACTCAAGGTCTTTAAGCTTTGAGACTTCATCACCCGATATGCTCTGTTCGGGTATTTTGGCAATCAATGAAAGTGTTCTCTCGATGTCCTTTCCTGTAATGGTTATTTCTTCCTCTTCATTGCCGTTTAATCTCGCATAGGCACCGGATTCGTCAATGAGGTCGATAGCTTTGTCGGGAAGGTATCTGTCATTGATATATTTGGCAGATAATTCCGCAGCTAGGTTTATGGCTTCATCAGTGTATTTTACCCTGTGAAAGCCTTCGTATTTCTCCTTCAACCCGTTTAATATAAGCTTTGTTTCTTCAATGGACGGTTCAAGTATCTCAATCTTTTGAAATCTTCTTGATAAAGCCCTGTCCTTGTCAAAATACTTTTTATATTCTTCATAGGTGGTAGAACCGATAAACCGCATCTTTCCGGAGGTTAGAAAGGGTTTAAGTATGTTTGAGGCATCCATTGAACCTGAGACGGACCCTGCTCCAACCACATTATGAATTTCATCAATATATACAATGGCATTGCCCTGTTCTTCTATTTCATTTAAGACTCTCTTTATACGTTCTTCAAAATCTCCTCTGTATTTGGTACCTGCAAGCAATGAACCCATATCAAGAGAATAAATAACGCTGTTCTTTAGTACTTTTGGAACATTACCGCTATAAATCATGCTGGCAAGGCCTTCAGTAATGGCGGTTTTACCGACACCGGGATCGCCCACATGTACAGGGTTATTCTTGATCCTCCTTGACAGTACCTGAATAGTCCTTTGAATAATGTCATCCCTTCCGATAAGGGGATCTATTTCGCCGTTCTGAGCTTTTTCTATTAGGTTTACAGTATACTTTTCAAGAAATTTTTGTTTTTTGGGTTTATTGTCCATATCGGAATATTCCATTTCTTCTTCCGATTCCTCATCCATTTCCTCTTCCAATTCCTCAATATATTCGTCAGAATCGGAATCTGTATCGATACTGCCATGAGAAATATACCGCAGTAGATTTAGTCTTGTTACACCGTTTTTTTCCAGAATATAACGGGAGAAGGACTCCTCCATATCTAAAATAGAGGCATAAATATCACCTATTTTTATAATATCCTTGCCGGATGATGCCATATGAAATGCTGCATTTTTTATAACTGAGTTTACTCCTTCGGAAGCTAAAGGCTCCGCATTATCAATGGAATCCATATTATTCTTGAAGAAATTATCCAGATCCTTCTTTATTTCTTCAATATCTCCTCCGCAATTTAATAATATATCCTTTCCCTCATCAAAAAAAAGGGAAGAGTATAATATATGTTCAGGAGTAAAGTACTCGTGTTTTCTAAATTTTGCTTCGTTATATGCAGCATACATTATTTTATCGGTTACATTGTCCAGATTCATTTTAACCTCCTAATTTATAGGTTACTATTAAAGTGTTAATAGTCATAAATTTATTCTCTTTCCATAATTGACTTAAGGGGATATCCTGATTCTGCTGCCATGCTTTCAACTTGCTTAATCTTGGTTAAAGCAATGTCATAGGTATACAAACCCACAACTCCTCTGCCTTTTTTATGGACATCCAACATTATCATTGTAGCTTCTGTTATACTTTTATGAAAAACTACCATTAAAACATTTACAACAAATTCCATGGTGGTATAGTCATCATTCAATAAAATAACTCGATACATATTGGGCTTTTTTATCATGTTTTTTATATCTTCTTTAGATACTACTTTTTCAGACATAAAAACCTCACCTTTTACATTATGCTTAGTATAATAATTATGTTGCTTTAAAAGTTTAGTGTATTATTAAAGCTTGAAGAATTTATTTTTTGCAATTCCCTTATTGAAATTTTCGGGAATTTTATGCTCCTTGTTCATTGTATAAGGCTTAAATGATGACCTTACTATTGAATCGGCTTTATCCATTTCAAGTACCCCATGATGATAGAAATTATTCCTATGATAATACCTGAGGTCTGTAAATGTATAGCAGTTTATTTCACCGATTGATTCAGCCGACACATGAAAAACAGGAGTAAAATCCATAAAAAACTTACCTAATGTCGAATTTAAAGCCTTCTCAATTTCATTATAATGAAGTTTAGAGAATTTTTCTATAATATTTATTTTTCCATTTAAAATGTTTTTTTCACCTACAAGCAATACTTCATCATCCTCTATGACAAAATGCCATTTGAATATAACTAGCATTGAAGGAATAACTGCTGCAATTTTCATAGACGGATAGGATTTCTCAAGCTGTTTTTTTATAAACAGTTTATAAAATAATCTAAGAAATATATATAGTCCCAATACCAGGATGGAAATTAAGCTAGTGCTGCTGTCTCCGAATATATAACCTAAAAGGAATAGAATCACAAGAGGATCAATAATTACAATAAGGTTCAAAGCCATTTTTCTTTTGTAAAAAGGCCATAGCAACTTGGCACCGTAAGAGTTTAATATGTCGGATACTGTATGTGAAAGGCACCCTATCATAGAATAGAGAAAAACGCTAAGAAAGCTTGAAGTCGGGTAAATTAGCTTTAGTATGGCAGAAATGAATACCGAGGATATTATAATGCCGATTAATGAATGTGTTGCAGCTCGGTGATTTTTTAAATATACATAATTACCCCATTTTTTCAATATAATGTCTATATCAGGGAATACAGAACCAACTACCAACCCTATGTTTTCCGGTGTTGAAAAATTTATACCACAACCAGCTGCTTTTGACAAAGCAGTACCGATTACAGCGTGTGAAAATGGATCCATTAAAATTACCTCCATATAGTGCTTTATTAATCACCATCATAAGATTGATCAATTTAGTCATTAAATTATATCATTACAGCAATTCGGTTTAAAGTGCTAAAATGTGGTGGTGAAGAATATGTCCAGCTTTTAAGATATAAATAAAATATAACATACAAGCAACATAATCTTCAAGTTACTTGTATGTTATATCGGAACAAACTGGCAATAAATATATACCGTTTCTTCATATAAGTAAAAATATAAGGGGGGTTATATTTTTAATCTTGTTTTAAACCTTTCAATTGCTCTTTCAGTGTTTTCTTTGCTGCCGAAGGCCGTAAGTCTGAAATATCCCTCTCCGCTAGGGCCAAAGCCTACTCCCGGGGTTCCTACAATATTTGCCTCAGTGAGGAGTTTGTCAAAAAATGCCCATGAATCCATTCCGTTTGGAGTCTTAAGCCATATATACGGTGCATTTATACCTCCGTACACTTCTAAACCTACCGATTTTATGCCCTCTCTTATGATTGCAGCATTGGTCATGTAATAGTCAACAAGAGCTTTTATTTGCTTTTGGCCTTCTTTAGTATATACCGCGGCAGCTCCTTTTTGAATAATATATGGCACACCGTTGAATTTTGTTGTTTGTCTTCTGTTCCATAGTTTATTGAGCTGAATTGCTTCGCCGCTACCGGTGTATGCCATGACCTCTTTAGGAACTACAGTATATGCACAACGTGTACCGGTAAAACCCGCATTTTTCGAGAAACTGCGGAATTCAATTGCTACTTCCTTTGCACCTTCAATTTCATAAATGCTGTGAGGTATGTCGGATTCCCGAATATAAGCTTCATATGCACCATCATAAAGAATAATTGATTTGTTGGCTTTTGCATAGTCAACCCATTTTTTAAGCTCGTCTTTAGATATTGTCATACCTGTAGGGTTGTTGGGGAAGCACAGATATATAATATCTACCTTGTGCTTGGGAAGCTCAGGTATAAACTTGTTTTCTGCAGTACAAGGGATATATGTTATCTTGTCAAATTTTCCATCCGTTCCGAGTGAACCTGCTCTACCGGCCATTACATTGCTGTCAACATAAACAGGGTAGACGGGATCGGTAACGGCAATCAAATTGTCCAAACCGAATATTTCCTGAATGTTGCCGGTATCACATTTTGAACCGTCGCTTATAAAAACTTCATCGGTGTCGAGCTTTATTCCCCTTGGAGTATAGTCATATTCAATTACCTTCTGTATAAGAAAATCGTACCCCTGCTCGGGACCATATCCCTTAAATGTTTTTTCATCAGCCATTTCGTCCACTGCTTTATGCAGGCTTTCAATTATTGCAGGCGGAAGGGGTCTTGTAACATCTCCAATGCCTAAACGTATAATATCTGCTTGAGGATTTTCGTTTTTGAATTTTGTCACTCTTCTGCTTATTTCCGCAAACAAATAACTTCCGGGTAATTTTAAATAATTCTCATTTACTAAAGCCATAATTTTCTCCTCTCGTTTTAGCTATATTAATCGTAGTTGATTTATATTTCTATTTCACCGTCAAATACCTTAGTTGCAGGACCGGTCATATATACATGGTTGTCACTTTCATTCCATTCAATGATTAAGTCTCCGCCAAGAAGCTTTATAACGGCTTTTCTTTCACATAAACCATTCAAATAGGAAGCCACAAGAACAGCACAGGCACCGGTGCCGCATGCAAGTGTTTCGCCTGCACCTCTTTCCCATACTCGCATTTTTAATGTGTTTCTATCTATAACTTCCACAAACTCAGCATTGACCTTTTTGGGGAAGATGCTGTGTGTTTCCATTTTCGGACCTATAACTTCCAATGGAAAGTTAATAACATCATCGACATAAGTAACTGCATGTGGGTTTCCCATTGATACACAGGTTACTTTGTATGTTTGGGAGTCTATCTCAACAGGTTCCGATATTACATTATCCTTACTGCTTATAACCGGTATCTTATCAGGAGTCAAAATAGGTTCACCCATATCCACCTTTACAGATGTCACTTTATTATCTGTTGTATGCATATCAAGAATTTTTATTCCTGCCAGTGTTTCCACAGATATTGTGGTTTTGTCGGTTAATTTATTATCGTATACGAATTTTCCAACACATCTTATTGCATTTCCGCACATTTCAGCTTCTGAGCCGTCGGAGTTGAACATTCTCATTAAAAAATCAGCCTTCTTAGACGGCAATATCAATACCAGACCGTCCGATCCGATTCCAAAGTGACGGTCACTTATCTTTTTTGAAATTTCTGAAGGATTTTCAATTGATTCTTCCAAACAATTGACATAAATATAGTCATTGCCTATACCGTGCATTTTTGTAAACTTCATACATACCTCCGGTGTATAATATTTGCTTAAAAATGTTGGCATCAGTGGAATTTCGGTATGTCCCGCATAATAAACTCTGATGTCAACATCATGGAATATTATAATAATATTAATAAATAAGCATTTATATTATAGCATATTTAATTTAAATATCAAAAGATTTTTGCAAGATTTAAGTTTTAAAATTGCAAAAAACTTTTTTGGTCAGGGAAATTTTGGGTGATAGCGAGTATTAATAAGTATTGATATGTAGAAAGAATATGGTATACTACACTAGAGAAATCAGAATTCAGAAATCAGAACCCAGAATCCAGAGATCAGAACTTAGGAGTTCATTTGGACAGCAGGAGGAACTAAAAATGCTTGAGAATTTGAAAAGTCAATTGATTGATATTGCAAAGATAGCATACAATAAAGGAATGGTGAATACATATGAAGGAAATATATCAATACGAGACGGCAGATTTATTTGCATAACACCCAGTGGTTTCCCCAAATGCTGCTTAAAAGAAGAAATGATTCCGGTAATTGATATTGATGGAAAAGTTATTGAGGGAGACCTTAAACCTTCATCAGAATGGAAACTGCATGCTTTATCCTACATCAATAGACCGGATATCAATGGGATTATCCATTCTCATTCACCATATACTACTGCTTTTGCTGTTGCCAATAAAGCCATAGAAACGAGGGCTTATGCCGAAATGATATCACTTTTTGGCAAAATACCTCTTGCTGCTTATGGGACTCAGTCAACTGACGGAATATTCAAAGGAGTAGAGGAATTTATAAATGATTATGATGTTATTCTTTTGGCAAACCATGGTGTTTTGTCTTTGGGAAAGGATGTATATACTGCATTTTACAAGCTAGAAGCAGCGGAAAGTATTGCAAAGGTTCTTATACTTTCAGAAATACTTGGAGGCGGTAAGGAATTGTCGGAAGAAAATTTGGAACTACTGCACAGAATTAGAAATGAAAATTCATCTGCCAAATAGTTACTGCTAAATACATAAAAAATATATATAATTAATTATTCTTTTATGACGATATTACTTAAAGAAAATAAATCAGCCATTTGCATTTTTGTCATTCCAGCAATTCCATATTAAGATAATTGAAATAAGCCTCTTAAAAGTTTATAATAGTAGCAATGTTCCTAATGCTCGAAAAAGTTTGTTCTGGAAATAATTAAGATCTATTTGTTTAAGTCAAGAAATTTGTAGTAGATATAAGAAATATGCACCGTTTAAATTTATGTAAGCGGAGGGGTGTCGAATGCACGAATCAAAAAAAATTATAAAGAAGCATATTTTGCCCTTATTGCCATTAAGAGGTCTTACGGTATTTCCGTATATGATTTTGCACTTTGATGTGGGCAGGGTGAAGTCAATAAAAGCGTTAGAAGAAGCAATGATTAATAACCAACTTATATTTCTGGTTACACAAAAAGAAGCAAAAAACGATTCGCCCGGTGAAGAGGATGTTTATAGTGTAGGTACAATATCAAAGGTAAAGCAACTCTTGAAGCTTCCCGGAGATACTATCAGGGTTCTTGTGGAGGGTGTTAGCAGAGCTGAAATAAGTGAGTTTACTCAAACTGAACCGTTTTTTGCGGCTGAGGTTGTTGAAAAAATTTATATGAATGACGATCAGCAAAGCCTGGAAATTGAGGCGTTAAAAAGAAGGGTTTTATCAGCTTTTGAGGATTATGTAGGGCTAAGCAACAAGATATCTCCTGAAACGGTATTGTCTATTACAACCATAGAAGATCCGGGACAATTGTCCGATATGGTGGCTTCCAACATCTTTTTAAAGGTTGAACAGAAGCAGGAAATATTGAACGAGTTTAATCCCAAGATAAGATTGGAAAAGATATTAGAAATCCTCTTGAAGGAAATGGAAATTCTTGAAATTGAGAAAAATATTAACAGCAAAGTTCGTAAGCAAATAGACAAGATGCAGAAGGAATATTATTTAAGAGAGCAATTAAAGGCTATTCAGAGTGAGCTTGGCGATAAGGAAGGCGTTACAGGCGAGGTTGAAGAATATAAGGAAAAGCTCAAAAAAGCGGAATTTCCTGAGGAAGTTGAGAAAAAGGTTCTAAAGGAATTGGACCGCCTTTTGAAGATGCAATCGGGGTCTGCGGAAGGATCTGTAATAAGAACGTATCTTGATTGGATTTTTGATTTGCCGTGGAGTAAGGAAACTGAAGAGATCATAGATCTCAAAAAGGCTGAAGAAATACTGAATGAAGATCACTACGGCCTTGAAAAGGTTAAGGATAGAATAATTGAGTATTTAGCTGTAAGAAAGCTAAAAAACAATCTCAAGGGGCCTATACTTTGCCTTGTTGGACCGCCTGGAGTAGGTAAAACGTCTATAGCTAAGTCAATAGCACGTGCATTGAACAGGAATTATGTCAGGATGTCTCTTGGTGGGGTGAAGGATGAATCAGAGATAAGAGGGCACAGGCGTACTTATGTAGGTGCAATGCCTGGCAGAATTATAGCTTCATTGAAACAGGCAGGAACAAAAAATCCTCTTATATTACTCGACGAAATTGACAAGATGAGCTCGGATTTCAGAGGAGATCCTGCTTCTGCAATGCTTGAGGTTCTAGACGGTGAGCAGAACTTTGCGTTCCGTGACCATTATTTGGAGCTGCCCTTTGATCTTTCAAATGTAATGTTCCTGACTACGGCAAATAGCTTGGAGACTATACCAAGACCGTTATTGGACAGAATGGAAGTCATTCATATATCAAGCTATACCGAGGAAGAAAAGGTTAATATAGCATTAAAATATCTGATACCTAAGCAGATTGAAGCTCATGGACTCGATAAAAAGAGCATTGAGATTGATGAAAAAACTGCTAGAGATGTAATAAACTACTACACCAGAGAAGCAGGTGTAAGAAATCTTGAAAGAGAGATTGCAACTCTATGCAGGAAGGCCGCTAGGACTTTAGTTTCATCAAGGAGCAAAACAATAAAAATTACTTCCGAAAAGCTGGAAAAATATCTGGGAACTAAGAAATTCAGGTATGACAAGGCAAATGAGAAGGATGAAATAGGTATAGCTACAGGCCTGGCCTGGACTCCTGTTGGAGGAGATACATTATCCATCGAAGTATCTCTTATGGATGGAAATGGAAAGTTAGAACTTACAGGTCATTTGGGAGATATTATGAAGGAGTCTGCCAGAGCTGCAATGAGCTTTATAAGATCAAAAGCGGATCAACTTTATATTGACAAGAATTTTTACAATAAATATGATATCCACATTCACGTACCTGAAGGGGCTATTCCGAAGGATGGACCTTCAGCCGGAATTACTTTGGCTACAGCTATGATATCAGCCTTAACAGGAATACCTGTAAAAAAGAATGTTGCAATGACAGGAGAAATAACTCTTAGGGGCAGGGTGCTTCCTATAGGAGGTCTTAAGGAAAAGGTTCTTGCCGCTCATAGAGCTGGAATAAATACTGTTATTGTACCTATGGACAATAAAAAAGATATTGATGATATACCGGAAAATGTAAGGAAGAAAATTAAGTTTGTGCTTGCTTCTGAAATGGAAACCGTAATAAGCACAGCTTTAGCAAAGCCAAACTACAAAAGAATGAAAAATAAAGTGCAGGATAAAGTGTCTGATGAGATAATTGCGAAGGACCAGGCTGCAGTTACCAGTCTGGAAAAAGGAGTTATTAATATAGAGCAATAAGATTGAAGAAGTAAGAAGTTAGAAGTAAGAACCCGGAATTTAGAATTCAGAATTTAACAAGAAACATTCTGAGTCAGGAATTCTGGGTTCTTATGTTTAACAGCACAATTTTGTTGTTAATATCTTTTGTTGATGTAATCATCAACGAGAGAGGTCCTAATTTCGTCTATAAACACATTTTCTCTTTTTAATGTGTTTAGCAGGGTTTCATTTTTTGAATGCAAAATAAGGCCTTCATAGTCCTTTAACACTATTTCAAAAAGTTTTCTTTTCAAGTTAGGCGACTTAACTCTGACAAAGTAAGCTTCGACACCCTGATAATCGATTAGCTGCAATAGCTTTAGCGTAACATGGTCTTTTTTGGAGTAAAAATAATTAGCCTGTTCCAGAAAATCTTCTCTTGCTCCATGTTTTGGATTGAGCTCATGGGCACGTTTTTGGTAGTACTTGGCAAGAACATTATAGTATTGGTAATTAAAGATGGCTTTTTTTACATTGTCCAACTTTTTGAATGGAACAAGATCTGTAGAGTTAATATAGGAATAGTTGGCTTCAATGAATTCATCTTTAGTCATATCGCCTTTAGTGTACTGGTCAATCAGGCTTTGTCTGTGTATAAGGAATTTGTCAAATTTGCTTAATATCATTATATAACCTGCTTTCAACAAAAAATGTCTTATTTTGCTGCTTAATTTGCGAAAAAATTGTCCGAAAATATAATAAAATTTGAAATTTTGCTTGTAAAAATGTTAATATTATATTAATTTATATATATATAAATGTAAAGCGTTAAGATATTATTAATAGTATAATAAAAATATATTAAGCATTTCGGTATAATACTATAAAATCAATATTAATTTAATATAGATTTGTGCAATAAGTGATTTATTGTGATTTCAATTTAGGTTCATACATTATTTCTTTTCAGGGGAAAATAATTACTTGCTGTAATGCAATGCCTGGAAGTTTAACTGGCTTTGCATAGGTATTGTAGGTAAAATGTGTCTTACTTAATCTGCATTGTGAATTATGGTAAAAATTAATTATTAGTTTTTGATTTACAAACTACTATAAAAACCATAAGGGGGCCTTTATGTACCAGTATTTTATAGTTACGGTAACGTTGGCTATCGTGTCATCTATTTTGTTTGCACATTATCTTGACAAAAAAAGTATGACAAAGAAGCATAAGGTTATGGCTGTTGTATTTTGCTCTATTTCGGTGGCTATTTTAAGTAGTTTTTTTCCTATAATTTCTGGGGCAATTTTAGATATGACTACTAGAATTAATGAGATTCTACATATCAATTTGTGGACAGGATTCTCATATACTGTTATTTTTATTGTGTATTTGGGCGGGATATTAATACTTTCCGTATATTTGTCCACAATTGTTATTGGTGAAAATGATGAAAGTGATGAAAGTGATGAAAATAATCAAAATCCGATTTCTTATATTTTTATGCTGATGCATAAGCTATTCTCTCGGATAGGGCACCCGGCTTTAAAGCCTGCAACAAATGAGTCTGCACCAATAGAAAACAGCCGTACAAATAATTACCATGTGCCTGTTTTGCAAGAGACTGTAGGGGTTGGGCAAATTATGTTACAAAAACCTGTTGACAGTGACAAAAATATTGATACAATTGGTATAGGTACTATTGATATTAATGGAGAAAATACTGGTACCCAAGATGGAGAATTTAAAGAAAATGAGATAACAGATCAGGTAAATGAAGAGCCTGATGCTGAATTTGAGGTTATAGAGCAAACCGATATCGTAGAAGAAGAGATTGAGACATCTGAGGCTACAGACCAAACTGATAGTATAGAGGAAGAGATAGAGGTTCAAGAATCTGTAATTGAAGAAAGTGAAATAACAGAACAGGAAGAGGAAACAATTGAAGCGACAACTGAAAGTGATATAGATCAGCTAGAGGTTATAGAAGATATAGGTGAAGATATAAGTATTGAGGAAGAACTTGAAGTGCTTGAAGTATGTGAGGTTGAATCTGGAATAGCAGAGCAAACCGATATCATAGAAGAAGAGATTGAGACATCTGAGGTTGCAGACCAAATTAATAGCATAGAGGAAGAGATAGAGGTTCAGGAACCTGAAAATATTGAAGAAAGTGAAATAACAGAACAGGAAGAGGAAACAATTGAAGCAGCAACTGAAAGTGATATAGATCAATTAGAGGTCATAGAGGATATAGGTGAAGATATAAGTATTGAGGAAGAACTTGAAGAACTTGAAGTACTTGAAGCATGTGAGGTTGAATCTGAAATAGCAGAGCAAACCGATATCGTAGAAGAAATTGAGACATCTGAGGTTGCAGAGCAAACTAATATCATAGAGGAAGAGATAGAGGTACAGGAACCTGTAATTGAAGAAAATGAAATAACAGAACAGGAAGAGGAAACAATTGAAGCGACAACTGAAAGTGATATAGATCAGCTAGAGGTCATAGAAGATATAGGTGAAGATATAAGTATTGAGGAAGAACTTGAAGGATTTGAAGTATGTGAGGTTGAATCTGAAATAGCAGAGCAAACCGATATCGTAGAAGAAGAGATTGAGACATCTGAGGCTACAGACCAAACTGATAGTATAGAGGAAGAGATAGAGGTTCAAGAATCTGTAATTGAAGAAAGTGAAATAACAGAACAGGAAGAGGAAACAATTGAAGCGACAACTGAAAGTGATATAGATCAGCTAGAGGTTATAGAAGATATAGATGAAGATATAAGTATTGAGGAAGAGCCTGAAACATGCGAGGCTGAATCTGAAATTGCAGAGCAAGCCGATAGCCTGTTTGACCACATAAGTGACGAGATTAATGCAGATACTATAAATGAAGTTGACAGACTGATAGAGCATGCGTTCATGTTAAAGGCTTCAGGAGATCTTGAGGGAGCCATAGTAAATTACATGTATGCACTCGAACATGATATTGATGATCAGGTAGTATTTTGGCTAGTTTTAGATATATGTGTATTGTACAAGCAGTTAGGAAAGTCTGACCTGGCGAAAGATATATTGGAAAGCTATGTTGCAAATTATGGAAGTATTATGAATGATGATGTTAAAGCACAGATTATCTGTAATTTGTGATAAGAAATTATATCAATAATTAACTGGTTGGGCATTTTAAAAGCTGAATTGATTTTATTTAAACAAGAATACTTGAATAATAGTATAATAGTATGTATTATTAAAATGTCCGGAATAAAACAGTTTTATAATAAGCAGCTTTAGAAGGGGGATCCACGGTAATGAAAAAAACGCAGGAAGTATTAGGTTTGCCCATAATAAGCATTTCTGACGGAGTTGAAGTAGGTAAAGTGAAAAGCATTCTGGTGAACGCTGATGAAGGAACAGTGGACTACATAGTTGTAGACAGCGGAATTCAGATATTAAGTGCACGGGTTATTTCAACATCAAGCGTTTTAGGAATGGGTGAATATGCACTAACTATAGAAAATGATAGTGCTATAAATGATATAGGCAGAATACCTGCTGCAATAGATTTACTGCAGAAAAACATTCAGGTAAAAGGCTCTAAGGTTCTTACCAAAAAGGGACGTTTAATTGGAGAAATCGGAGACTTTTTCTTTGACGAAGATAATAACTGCAGGATTACAGGACTTGAGTATATTGCCGATATAACTCACAAAAAGGTAAGAATAATACCAAGGAATAATGTAATAACTTTTGGCAAAAATCTGATTGTTGTTACAGAAGAAGTTGAAAGCAATTTATTGGACAACTCCTCCCAGCTAAGTTCGGCAGGAGTTCAAAAAGAACAGCAAAAAAAAAATTGGGACAATATAGATAAAGATAATATTGAAGAGGATGTTAACAGTATCAATAAGGCTATAGATGAATTATCTGCCGACATAGATAAACTGATAGCCAAAGAAGGAGATACTTTCTTTAATAAAGCTCAGGGGCCGGATACTAATATTAATCAAGAAAACAATATATACACTTCCGATACGGTGCAAGATAATAGTGGATCTCAAAATCAATCGGTTCAGGATATTAGTGCTGAAACGGATTTAGGTGGAAGTGATGAAAAAGATGATGATATAAAGAAGCAGGAAGAAAAAAATTATACTGATATTCAAGGGTATATCAACACAGATTCCAAACTCAAAACCAGTACCCAAAGTTTGTTTGAACAACGTCAGAGACAATACCTTAAAGGAAGAAAAGCAACCAAAACAATAACTGATAATTTGGGCAAGGTAATAATCAATTCCGGAGAAGTTATAAGCGAAGATGTAATAGATATTGCAAAAAACAATGGAAAGCTTATAGAGTTGGTTATGAACAATAAAGCTTGATAAGGTAGTTTGTTATATTTAAAAATTGAAATTCACATTAAAAACTTTATACTTTACTTAAGGTATAAAGTTTTTTAATCTATTACAAACATTATATTTGGGAGTGACTTAGTTGAAAAGGTGGAAATTTGCTATAGCATTAACTTTTACACTATTTCTAATAACGGCGTTAGTATCGACGACAGGCTTTTTGGTTGTAGGCATTTTAACCAAGGGTCTTGTTCCTCCCGGTATAAGTATTGGGCAAATCGACATTGGAAGAATGTCTGAGCAAGAAGCAATAAAAAAGCTCGAAGAGTACTATGGCAACATATTTAAAGATGGATATATCAATATTGAGTGTAAATTGCAAAATGCACAGAAAAGCTTTAAAATAAAATATTCTGATATAGAAATGACTCTTAAAGCACAGGAAACGGTGAATTTTGCAATTTCTCAAAAGGGTCGGGATGCTTTCGAGAGGATGATATTTAGCTATTTTATGCCTAAGAAGATTAAAGCACCGCTGAAAATAGAATTTAATCATGACAAGATTAAGAAAAATCTCATGTCCCTTGCAGCACTTATTGATAAGGAGCCAAAGAATGCGAATATTTATCTTTTGGACGGAAAACTTACGAAGGATATAAGTGAAGTTGGAATTACTCTAGACATTGAAAACTCAATTGATAAAATAAAAAGATCAATATCTGAAGGTGCAAATGCCCCAATAGAATTTGATTATAAAAATAACTATGAAATCAATACCGTTGAGCCTGAATTTTCACAGGAAAGGTTAAAAGATATTGAGGATATTATAGCTACCTATTCCACAGAAATAAAATCAAAAGAAAATGAAGAACATATTAAGCTTGCAGCTAAAGCTATCAACAAGGTATGGTTAAACGGTATAGCGGACAGCGGAAATAAGCCTGTGGAGTTTTCGTTTAACAATTATCTCAGGAAAGAAAAGGCACTTATGGAGAAAAATAATGAAGGATATAATCAGGTGGCGTCGACTTTGTATGCAGCCCTATTGTTAACTGATATAGACAGAACGGGTATAACCAGAGTATCTCATGAATCTGCAGTTGATTATATTGAACCCGGTTTGGATGTTGTGGTTTTTGGAGATACCATTGATTTCAAATTTGTTAACAGCATGGAAAGCCCTATTATGATTTTTTCATCTGTAAAAAATAATAAGATAACTGTAAGTATTGCAGGTAAAAAAAAAGATAAATCCGTAGTTAACAATTTGAAGATAGACATAGAGGATAGGTATCCACAGTCGGTAATTAATGTTGAGGATGAGAACCTTGAGCCGGGATATAAAAAGGTTATAAGCGGAGGAAAGGAAGGGGTATTGGTTAAGGTCAGTCTTCAAACTCAAAAAGCAGGTGTAATTGTTGACAGTAAAGAGCTTTATAAGCAAAAATATGAACCTTCGGATTCCATAGTACAAATAGGCAGTATGAATAAAAAGCAAAATGATAATCTTAAATAAAAAACTTCCGATAACTCTGTGCATTGCTAAAATTGTCAACACACTTATAAAGCGGAAGTTTATTTTCATTTATTATTATAAAAACAATATAAATTATTTATTAAAAATAAGACTGTATTGTTTCAATAGCATTGTATTCCACAATTTTTGTACCGTATTCATTTAGGTATCCTTCATAAAATGCTGCATTATTAACTTTTCTTCCGAATTCACCAATCACGGCGTCTATTGTTTTAGTGTCTATATTTCCAAAGCTATATCTTGCCAGTATTAAATAGTAAAAGTTTTTGCATCTATATAATGTGCTTTCACCTGAATAAATGGAAGATATTTTGTTTGCAAGTGCAAGTATGTCTTCAAACGAACTGAATGAATATATTAAAACTGAAGAACAAATCTTCTTATTTTTTCTTTTAGCCCTTAAATCGGACTTTCTGAATCTGTTCTTGATATATTTTTGAATAGATTCAAAATCATTGTCATCATCAATCTTTGTTATTGTTATTATAAAACCATCCGTAGAATCAGGGGTTGCTTCAATGCAAAGCTGTGAATCGGCAGAATTAAAACCGTATTCTATTTCTGCCTGCTCCATCATATCCCAGAATAACTCCTGTGTTGCAGGGGAATTATAATTAAGGGTTGATAAATCTATATTCCTTTTGTCCAAATCGTCTTTTGAAATTGTGACTTTTATTTTGTTTTCATTTATCTTTTCTATTTTCATACGCATCTCCACAATCCAATAACAAATTTTTATGCCAAGGAATCAAATAATGTATTATATATTATAGAAAATAATATATTTAATAGTGTGTAATTCATAATATACAAATCAATTGTTTGATTGGCAGTATTTGTATTTGTCTGTTTGTTTAGCCTACCTACATATATTATACTTCCAAAACATAAAAAAGAGAAGTAAAAAAAATTAACATTATTAAATTTATTTATAGCAAAATAATGAAAAATAATGAAATATAGTATGAAAAGTAAAAAAGAATCGACAATATTTTATTTAATATTAATTGTCACCTATTTCAAGTCTATGCAATAAAAACTTTACTATTATCATTTATTTAATCAAATAATAATTAAGAGAAGAATGACAATTTATTTGGAGGATATGTAATATGGTTGATAGCAATGAAAATCAACTTCATGGAGATAATATAAAAACAGCCGATGTTGTTTATTCGAAAGATAAAGATTTTTATAGAGGCGGTAGCGGTGAATTGAGACTTAAGGCGGAAGGGCTTTTTAAAAAGGCTAAGGAAAAGGGAATATCCATTGAAAGTATAGAAATTAATGTATTGAGGGAAAATAAAGAAGAGTTTCCAGGTGTAGGTTTGGTGGAATTACCTACATATCTTATAAAAGTTGTAGGTAAAGATCTAAACAGCGGTCAAACAATTGTGGACGGAAAACATTTGGACTTTTTTAACAGGTATCAGAATTATGTAGCAGAAAAAATAGAAGCAAAAAACTATGTCAGAGACGAAAATGGAAGGGTATTGAGAGACAATAATAAACCGAGGATTAAGAATGATATGGATCTTGTTTTAACGGATAAGGAAAAATTTTTTATAGCTAAAGAATTGATTGATGATAAGGAGTTTGGACTTGAAAAGACAATAACAGGTGCTTGTGACAGGGTTATAAGAAAGCTTATGGGAGAAAATGACTGGCTGCTGCCGGGAGAGGCAAAGCTTTTGGATGAAGAGTTTAAAAAGGTTCAATCTAAAATCCATGGACAGTCAGTGAATACTCAACCTGTTAATTTACCTGCCAATATTTCAAAGAATACGGAAAATGAAGCAGCAGTGAATAAAAAAGCTACAGCAAGGCAGGTTAATTACCTTAAGATGAAAATGAAAACAACAGGGATAGATCCTGATAATGAAACATTGAGAAAAGAATTTCTAAAACAGGCAGGATTTAATAATGAACAGATTGAAGAACTAAATATGTCGGATATGAGTATGATTTTAGACAAATTCGACCAAATTGCAACAAAGGTGAAAGAATCGGTTCATTAAGGGGATATAAAGATGATGGCTTCAATTCCCATTTTAATATAATCGAGCAAATAGTATAATTACATCAAACTACTTAAATACGATATTAATCTTACATTTAGCAGAAGATAAATGTAAAAGATTAATCGTATTTAATATATTTTCGAAATATTTATAGCATTGTTGAAAATTATGTACTAAATAGATATAATATGGTTTGATGATAAAGTAATGATAAGTAATATAGATGTTATTTATTGTAAACGATTTACTGATTTATTGTAAGACTTTTTATACATTAAATACGATATTAATTTTACATTTAGAAGAAGATAAATGTAAATATTAATCGTATTTAATAAAAATAAGTATGTATTTATGAGGACAACAATGAAGGAGATAATACTTGCTTCCGCTTCACCCAGGCGGTTGGAGCTTTTAAAAAGAATCGGACTTGAGTTTAAGGTAATGCCGGCAGACATAGATGAAGTTAATACGGGAAATTTGGAGCCTGCGAGTTATACTGTTGATATCGCTCGTAAGAAGGCTCTTGATGTAGTATGTAAAACATCTAAAAGCTCTCTTGTCATAGCAGCAGATACAGTTGTGGTGAAAGATGGAGTCATGGGCAAGCCGGCAGATGAAAATGAAGCATTTAAAATGCTTAAGGCTTTGCAAGGACAGTGGCACGAAGTTATTACGGGTGTAGCAATAATTGATTCGGAGAGCAAAGCAGAGGTTGTGGATTACGAAAAAACTCTTGTGAAAATGACAAGTTTATCGGATATGGAAATTAAGGCTTATATAAAGTCAGGAGAGCCAATGGATAAAGCAGGTTCATACGGCATTCAGGGCCTTGGTGCCATGATTGTTGAGAGAATCGAAGGGTGCTATTTTAATGTTGTAGGGCTTCCCTTAAATAAATTGAATGCCATGATGAAAAAATTCGATATTGACTTGCTGATGGGTGATATGTAGCAGTAAGGCCATATATGGAATAATTGAAGTTGTATTTTCAATATTCATAAGGGTTAAATTTGAAGTGGTTATGGGAGGAGAAAAGGTAATGGGCTTTTTAGCAAGAGATATAGGTATAGATTTAGGTACGGCAAATACACTTGTACATGTGAAGGGAAAAGGAATTGTCGTTAGAGAACCGTCTGTTGTGGCTGTAAACCAGCGTACAGGCGATATTTTGGCGGTTGGTGATGCGGCAAAAAGCATGATAGGCAGGACACCGGGTAATATTGTTGCAATCAGACCGATGAAGGATGGCGTTATAGCAGATTTCGATATAACGCAAAGTATGTTGAAATATTTTATAAAAAGAGCAATGTCAAAAGGCTTTTTTAGTAAACCGAGGGTTGTAATTTGTGTACCCTCCGGAGTAACTGAGGTTGAAAAAAGGGCAGTTGAAGAAGCTACTCTTTCTGCAGGGGCAAAGGAGGCATATCTTATTGAGGAGCCTATGGCTGCTGCTATAGGTGCAAATTTACCGGTGGAAGAGCCTTCTGGAAGTATGGTTGTCGATATAGGTGGAGGAACAAGTGAGGTAGCAGTCATATCCCTTGGTGGTATAGTAACAAGCAAATCTCTAAGAATAGCAGGGGATGAATTGGATGAAGCCATAGTCCATTATATTAAAAAGGAATATAATCTCATGATAGGCGAGAGAACAGCAGAAGAAATAAAAGTGAACATAGGAGCAGCATATTTGAAGCCTAAGGATGAATCGCTGGAAATAAGAGGAAGAGATCTTATAACAGGTCTTCCTAAAAATATTAAGATCACGTCATCCGAGATTACAGAAGCTATAAAGGAGCCCATAAATTCTATTGTGGATTCCATTAAATACACCCTTGAAAAAACTCCGCCCGAACTTGCAGCAGATATTATGGACAGGGGTATAACACTGACAGGCGGAGGTGCACTATTAAGCGGGCTTGACAGACTCATAAGAGAGGAGACAGGTATGCCTGTTTCTATTGCAGAAAATCCTTTGGATTGTGTTGCTATGGGTTCAGGCAAAGTTTTAGAAGAAATTGAGACATTGAGAAAAGTTCTCATTACGCCTAAAAGATTGAAATAACAGGTTTGAAGCAGTAATTTGGAGCATTAAGGAATATTCTGTGAGAGCATGAAAGGGGGGCGTAATGTGCTGCACCTTTTAAAGAAAAAAGCTTTTTTAGTTTTATTGGTCACTATTGTTTTGTTTATTGCAATAGGTATTACTTCACGAAATAACAGCAAGCTTGGGTGGTTTGGCAATCTCTTTAATACAATTGTCTCACCTGTCCAAAATGCATTGACGTTTACCGGAAACAAAGTTGATAAAACATTATCTTACTTTGATGATAACAAAAAGATCAGAGAAGAAAATGAAAAGCTTAAAAAGAGAATAGATGAATTGGAAAAGGAAAATGAAGAGCTTAAGGAGCTAAAGACCAGGAATGACATGCTAATGGAGGCTTTAAACATTAAAAATCAGCTAAAGGAGTTTGATTATATAAGTGCCAACATTATTGCAAAGGATCCTGGTAATTGGTTTAACGTATTTACTATAGATAAAGGAAGCACCCACGGTGTTAATAATAACAGTGTAGTTGTGTCCAGTAAAGGCCTCGTAGGAAGGGTTTTGGTATCAGGACCTTTTTCTGCTAAGGTTATTTCTATTATAGATATTGATAGTGCTGTAAGTGCAAGGCTTACCAAGAACAGGAGATATGTGGATGTAAAAGGTGACATAACCCTTAAAGACAAAGGATTATGCAAAATGTATAATATACAGCCAGATATTGACGTCGCGGTTGGAGATAGCGTTGAGACATCAGGCATAGGTGGAATATTTCCAAAGGGTATTAAAATTGGTGAAGTAAAGGAAATAAGACAGGTGAACAACGAGCTTGACAGATATGCCATAATTGAGCCGGCCGTGGATTTTAACATGCTTGAAGATGTTTTTGTTTTGAAGAGTAAAAATTAAAATTGACAGGTAGATACTATGAGGTCACGTATTGCTTTTGCAGCTTCAGGGATAATTATATGCTTACTGCTGCAAACAACCATTTTGGAATATATTAAAATAAATAATATAAAACCCAACCTACTGCTTGTGTTTATTGTCAGTGTTGCTTTGCTCAGGGGAAACATTGAGGGAGCTGTTAACGGCTTTTTTGCAGGCTTGATGTGGGACATTGTATCGGGCAAAGTCATTGGGTTTTATGCATTGCTCGGTATGTACCTCGGTCTTATAGTAGGTTCACTGAACAAGAGAATATACAGGGACAATATCTTTGTGGCCTTGTTTTTTACTTTTTCATACAGCATTATATTTGAGACGGTAGTCTATTTCTTCGGCGTTTTTCTTAAAGGCAATACCGATTTTTTAAACTTCTTTACTAAAATCATATTTCCGGAAGCATTATATAATACAGCTTCGGCTATACTGATATTTTTTATTGTTGTGAGAGCGGACAGAAGAATAAATAAAGCACAGAAGTTGTTAAGAAAATATTAGGGGTTAAATATAAAACAGGGTGATGCTTATGAAAGTGAAAGAGTTTTTCAAAGACAGATACAATCTTTTAGCAATGTTCTTTATATTGTTCGGTGCAATAATAATAGTTCAATTGGTAAATTTGCAGATAATAAACGGTAAAAGGTATGATGAAGAATCCCAGAGGAAATTGCCCAATGTAAGAAGAGTATCTGCACCGAGAGGAAATATTGTGGACAGGTATGGGGTTCCCCTTGCCGTAAACAGGGTCGGTTATACCATTCAGATTATTAAGACCAAAATGAGTAATGCCGAAAGAAATGAAATGATTTTAAAGCTTGTCAACATATTTGAAAAGAATGGCGACAACTATGATAAAAATCTTGAAAAGTACCTAAAAATCAACCCTTTTGCTTTTGGACCCGCAATTAGCGATTCCAGCAAGAAAATGGAGAGCTGGAAAAAGGATATGGATCCCAATAAGAAAAATGCTGAGCTAATGTCTACTCCTGAGGGGACATTCAAATTTTTGAGAAAAAAGTTAGAAATTGACGATAAGTATTCTGTTGAAGATGCATATAAGATTATGTGCATTAAATACGAAATGCTCATAAGAGGGTTTACTTCACTAACATCACTTAGCATTGCAAAGGATGTCAGCAGAGAAACGGTTGCAGAATTGGAAGAGAGGCATCAGGAGTTCCCTGGGATATATACCGATGTTGAAACATTCAGAAAGTATACCATGGGTGAAACTGCGGGACATGTAGTTGGTTTTGTAAGGCCTATGGATGAAGAAGAATATAAGAAATATAAGGAAGAAGGCTACAGGCAGGATGAAGTTGTAGGCAAAATGGGCATTGAGGCCTTTGCAGAACCATACCTTAGGGGAAAAGCCGGACAGAAGAAAGTTGAGGTAGACATTACAGGAAGGCTTACCGAGGAATTAGAGACAAATCCTGCAATACCGGGCAACACTGTCAAACTAACACTGGATATGAACTTGCAAAGGGTTGCCATGGAATCCATTGAAAGGAATTTAGAGATAATCAGGAGTCAGGCCGACGGTAAGAAGAATTTTGGAGATGCCAAGGCAGGGGCCGCTGTAGCTATGGATGTAAATACCGGTGAAATACTGGCCATGGCCAGCTATCCCAGCTATGACCCGTCAAACTTTGTTGCAAAGCCTGACGACAAGGAAGCACAGCAGAAGATTGAAGAGTACTACAATACTGAAAAATATGAATTGGCAAAACTGGCACCGACTTATAACAGGGTTGTAAAAGGATTGTATGCTCCGGGTTCAACCTTTAAGCCTCTTACCTCAATAGCAGGTCTGGAAACCGGTGTGATTACACCTCAAAGAAATGTTATAAACGACCCCGGATACTTTAAGGTGGACGGCTGGGAGTTTAAATGTCTTGAGTTTAAACATGGTCATGGAGACCTTACATTAAAGAGTGCGTTGGAAACTTCATGCAATATTTATTTTGAGAAACTTGGTTATCAAACAGGTATAGACAATATCAGCAAATGGGGTTCCCTGTTTGGTCTGGGAAGAAAAACGGGAATAGATTTGTTGGGAGAAGAAAAGGGTGTTCTTGCATCCAGGGAATATAAAAAATCGGAACAGTTTAAGAGGATGTACGGAAGGACTGAGGACTGGTGGGGGGCAGATACTGCACAGGCTTCCATAGGTCAGATATACAATAGCTTTACGCCTTTGCAGTTGGTGAATTACATTGCAGCTATAGCAAATGGTGGTAAGCTCATGAGACCCCACTTGATTAAAAAGGTTATCAAGTACGACGGATCCACAGTCATGGAAAATGAGCCTGAGTACACAAAAATTCCTGTTAAGCAGGAAACACTCAATGCTGTTATAGAGGGGATGAAAGCTGTTACCATGCAGGAAAACGGTACTGCGGTATCTACATTTAGGAATTTCCCCATTAATGTTGCCGGTAAAACAGGAACAGCGGAGACCGGTTATGAAAAGACAAAGTCCTCCAATGCGTTGTTTGTTTGCTTTGCTCCGGCAGAAAAGCCTCAGATTGCAATTGCCGTTGTAGTGGAAAATGGTGCATGGGGAGCTAATACGGCACCCATTGCGGTAGATATATTGAAAGAATACTTTAATCTTTCAGGTTCGGCAAGGTCGGACGATAAATTAAAATCAGGTCAAATTGAATTTACAAGATAGAAAAGTATAATTGGTTTTGATATAATTTATAAGTTGACAAAATTTCAATGGGTTTTGTTCCATATAATTTATAATAATATGGGGGTATAATGGATGGAGGAAAGTAGTGTATTGTTTAAGGGTACTGTAAATGGCCTTACAGTTATTCTTAAAGAAGATGAAGCGTTTGGGAATATATATACTCAGATGGAAAAAAAGATAGCTGCTGCCGGAAAATTTTTCAAAGGTGCTATTCTTGACGTGAGATATAGAGGTAGAAAACTTTCCAAGGAAGAAGAGGCTAAGCTTTTAGAGCTTTTAACATCCAAAAGCGGTGCCAAAATCAAAAGCTTCAGCCGTGATACGGAACAGCAGGTGCAGGTTAAGGAATCCAGACCAAAGCCCTTAAATAAGATTGAAATGAAGAAAATATTATATTTTAAAGGCATTGATGAAGGAATATGCAGATTTCATAAAGGCACCCTCAGATCAGGACAATTATTGAGCTTTGACGGAAATATAATAGTTCTAGGGGATGTCAATCCAGGTGCTGAAGTTGTTGCTACAGGAAATGTTATTGTAATGGGTTCTCTGCGTGGCATTGTTCATGCAGGTGCCGACGGCAACAAGGAGGCTGTGGTAGCAGCACTTAATTTGCAGCCCACACAGTTGAGGATTGCCGATGTTATTACCAGACCGCCTGATGAGAAGGAAGCTGTTGTCACATTTGTTCCCGAGATTGCTTATATAAAGGATAACACGGTATATATTGAAAGATATCTACCGCAACATAAATAGGTATACATCATTGACAAAACATGAAAAGAAATATATATTTTTAATATGGGTGTTTTGTATTCATATCATCTTAATTTATTTGTGATTTATCAAAATTTCAATATAATCTAATTATTTAAGGTTGCGGTTTAAAGAGATAATTTCCTTAAAGAGGTTATATAAATTGCTTCATGTATGCGGTAAACAGCGACTTTCAAGGATATTATTTTAGGGGGATAAATAAATGAGTGAGGTTATTGTAATTACTTCAGGTAAAGGTGGAGTTGGAAAAACTACTACTACCGCCAATATTGGAGCTGGGTTGGCACTTAAAGGTAAAAAAGTAGTTTTAGTGGATACTGATATAGGACTTAGAAATCTTGATGTTGTAATGGGTTTGGAAAATAGAATTGTTTATGACTTGGTGGATGTTGTTGAGGGGACATGCAGGGTGAAACAGGCATTAATAAAGGACAAGCGCTATGACGGTCTGTATCTTCTTCCTGCTGCACAGACAAGAGACAAGTCAGCGGTGAATCCTGAGCAAATGATTAAGCTTTGTGATGAGCTAAGAGCAGAGTTCGATTATATTATTGTAGATTGTCCTGCCGGTATAGAACAGGGTTTTAAAAATGCAATAGCAGGGGCAAACAGAGCTATTGTTGTTACTACACCGGAAGTATCGGCTGTAAGGGATGCCGATAGGATAATAGGACTATTGGAGGCTAATGAGATTAGGAATCCGAAGCTTCTTATTAACAGAGTAAGAGTTGACATGGTAAAACGTGGAGATATGATGTCCATTGACGATATAGTCGACATTCTTGCTATTGATGTAATAGGGGTTGTTCCTGATGATGAAAAGATAGTAGTATCTACAAATAGAGGGGAACCTGCTGTAAACGACAGTAAATCATTAGCCGGTGAAGCTTATAGAAATATTACAAGAAGGATAATGGGCGAAGAGGTTCCTTTGCTTAATTTGGAAACAGATGAAGGTTTTGTTGTAAGGCTTAAAAAACTACTAGGTCTGAAAGCTAATTAAAAGGAGGGAAACATATGTTATTGGATTTGGCAAAGTTGTTTGGTAGGTCAAAGACTTCAAAAGACGTTGCAAAAGAGAGATTAAAGCTTGTTTTGATTCACGACAGGGCTAATGTTTCTCCTCAGTTTCTTGAAATGGTAAAAGGTGAAATAATTAAAGTTATTCAGAATTATATGGAAATAGACGAAGGTGCTTTAGATTTGCAAATTACCAGGACAAAAGGCGATGACGGAGATAGTGTTGTTCCTGCATTGGTAGCTAATATACCCATCAGGAATGTTAAAAACAGCGGTAAATAATTAACCGCATTAAATACGTTATTAATCTTACATTTATTAGAATATAAATGTAAAAGATTAATGGCATTTTATATGCAAAATATAACGCAAAATTTAATGGATGGTACAGTTCAATGAATATAGCATTAATAGCCCATGATACGAAGAAAGAGCTTATGGTAGCTTTTTGTATAGCATATAAAGGTATTTTGCAATCCCATAGTCTCATTGCTACCGGCACAACAGGATCGATGATAATGGAACAGACGGGTCTAAATATCAATATGTGTGCCCCCGGACTTTTAGGGGAGCAGCAAATAGCTGCAAGAGTAGCCTATAATGAGATTGATTTGGTTATTTTTTTGAGGGATCCGGTATCACCTAAGTCTCATGAACCCGATATTACATTGCTTTTACAACATTGTGATACTAACAATATACCGTTTGCGACAAACGTTGCAACTGCTGAAATGTTGATTAAGAGTCTTGATAGAGGGGATTTGGCTTGGAGAGAGTTGATAAATCCAAGTTATTAATAAGATTTTAAATATATAGATTTAACATTATAATAACCAACTGTAATAACGCCGATAGATTTGGTCGTATACAGTTGGTTATTTTTTTAGCATATATTTTTTATAAATTAATATAATTTAAATGATCAGGTAAAAAGGTGTTTGTAAAATGACCTTATACTGGACTAATATAAAATACTATACCTAAGGATGAGAATAATGGATAATACTACGACTAGAGGATCATATCAGCGTAGAAATACATATAAAAGAAGAAAGAAAAAAAGCAGTGAAAGCAATAGTAGAATAGCTGTTATCATTTTTAAACAGCTTATATTTTCAGTTTTGATTTTTTTACTTGTAAGTGCTTCTATGAATTTTAATTCACCCGCAACAGAATTTTTTACCGATAAGGTCGGCTATGTTATGGAGCATAATGTTGAGGTGAGCGAGATCTTCGGCAAAATATACGCATTTACCGATGTACTTAAGAAAAGGAGTTTTAATAAGGATGTTGAAGATGTGGATGTTAACAAGAATACAGAAGATGGAGATGAAAAGTCCATTGATATAAGCGATGCGGAAGATAGTGCTGTTCCCGCAAGTGCACAGGTCTATAAGTATGATGAGGATTTTACCAAATTGGATTACGGAGGAATAATAGAAGAGTCCGATACTGAAGAAAGTGAAGTCAATGCTGATGAAAAAAGTACAGGTGAAAACATTTCAAAAAGTCAGCCAAAGACGAATGAAAGCAGTACAAAGGATTCTCAAAAAAGCGGAACAGAAGATAAAGCAAATCTAAAATTTATATTACCTGTAGATGCACCATTAGGTTCCAAATTTGGTGATAGAATACATCCAATAAAAGGTTCGGTTGAACCGCATAAAGGAATAGATTTAAAAGCAAATTACGGTGTAGCTATTAAAGCGGCAATGGCAGGGAAGGTTATTGAGGCAGGGCCTTGCTCTACATTCGGCAATTTAGTGAAAATTGATCATCAGAATGGTTATATTACTCTTTATGCACATTGCTCAGTAGTAATTGCAAAGGTTGGAAATATGGTTAAACAGGGAGATGTTATAGCCAAGGTAGGAAGTACAGGTTCTTCGACCGGGCCGCATTTGCATTTTGAGATTTGGAAGGATAATAAACCGGTAGATCCGTTGGGTTATGTAAAAATTGGCTGATAGTATGATTTCATTATATGCTGTAATAAAATCACTGGTAAATAAAGTGGAAATAGATTTTCTATTTCTCATTGTAATACCCATTCTGGTTATATCCGGCTATGCAAAAGAGTACTTTGTGGCATATATTTCCATGTTGCTCCATGAGTTAGGTCATACTTTTGCAGCTGTTTTGCTAAAGAATTCAATTCATTTATTAAAAATATCTCCTTTCGGATTAAAGGTTGAGATTCAAGGAAAAAGCATAAAGACTCAAAGACTTATCATTTTTCTATGCGGTCCTTTAATTAATATACTATTATTTATAATTTCCGTTATAATTGCTAGAACTTTTCCATATCATAAATCTATATTTACATTAATCGCTTACCTTAATATTTGTCTTGCAGTATTCAACCTCCTGCCTGTTATGCCAATGGATGGGGGGAAAATTGCTTTTGAATTGGCTTCTGCGAGAATAGGTAGCTATAAGGCACATAAGTACATATGTTATGTTTCTTATGTGTTATCGGTGTTTTTTATAATAATAGGTTTCGTGCTTGTTTCTTATAACATGGCAAACTTTTGCCTGATGCTCATTGGGATTTTTATACTTGGTGAGCTTAAGAGTTTTAAAAGGGAGGTAGCAATTATGAATATGAAGGATGTTATATATAGAAGATCCAGATTGTTGAAAAAAGGTATATATCCGGCCAGAGATCTGGTTGTTGTTAAAAATATGCGGATGGGCGACATAATAAGGAATTTGGACTTTGACAGATTCCATATAATCCATGTTCTTGACGATGATTTAAAGCTTATGAAAGTTTTTACGGAGCAGGATATAATGGATGGTGTAGTAAAACACAGCGGGGATATGACGTTCGAAGAGTTTATTTTGATTGATGAGTGAGATTTGACATGAATGTAATGTTAGATATGAATATGAGATTTGATATATGAAAAAATTTGGCGGATGAATAAGGATATACATATTTTCCTTATATTAAAAATGGCCTATCCCTTAAAGATAAGCCATTTTTTTATTTTTAGCCATTGCTCAGCAAACCGCAATTTTTAATAATCTCTGCACTTGATTTCGGTCTGTTCATTGTATATAAATGAATCCCATCAACACCGTTATCAACAAGGTCTCGGATTTGTATACTTGCATATTCTATTCCGGCTTTTAACAGATCATCCGGATTATCCTGATATTTATCAAGCATAAGCACCAGCTTGGCGGGTATCGAACAACCGCTCTTAGCAGTCATGGCTTTTATTTTTGAACTGAATATGGGCATTATCCCTGCTGTTACAGGACACTTGATACCGACAATTGCTGCTCTTTCCTGGAACTCATAGTAAAGCTTGTTATCGAAGAAAAGCTGTGTAACAAGAAAATCCACTCCGGCGTCGGTTTTATGCTTAAGATTAATCATATCCTCCTTGATTGTACGGCACTCCGGATGCCCCTCAAGATAGGCTGCTGCACCTATACAAACATCATTGTTTTTTTGTCGTATGTGGGATATAAGCTCGGATGCATATTTGAAACCGTTTTTGCCGAATACGAAATCCGGCTGGTCGACAGGAGGATCACCCCTGAGAGCTAAAATATTTTTTACATTGTTTTTTATCAATGAATCTACAATAAAATCAATTTCTTCAACGGTATGGCCGACACAAGTCAGATGTGCCATGCTTTCTATTTTATATGAATTCTTTATGTTTGAGGAAATTTCAATGGTACGGTCTTTCTGACTGCCTCCTGCTCCGTATGTAACACTTATATAATCGGGACCGAGTGCCTTGAACTTCTCTAAAGTATCAAAAATAGTATCCAGAGGAGTATCAAGCTTTGGCGGAAATATTTCAAAGGAAACAACCGGTTTTTTATTGCGAAATAAATCAATTATCTTCATTGTGGCCTCCCAAAATGCAATTAATATTAAAAGTAAACGCTTTTAATATATTCCTATTTTATAATTCGTGATCTTAAAATATTATATCATAATCGTAAATTCTGTCAAGTTTAATTATTTTCAATCTATATTCAATTAAATACATTTATATTATTAATTTGTTACAGTATTTTTCTTAAAGAGGCTGATAATATCATTCATCTTATATACTTTTCCATTAGTCATATTGGCAAATTCCGGGTGCGACATAAACAGAATACACTCCATATGTTTATTTGTCGACATAAAATGCAATTTTGTTCCAAAAGAAATTATCGACAAAGTTATCAACAGAATTGTTACGATAAAATAAGTTGTACACATACTTATCAACAGTATCCACAGGTAAATTGTAGAGTATTGTGTGGATATGGTAAATGTTATATAGTATTCTATAGAGTAAGATAGTATTTATAGGATAGTATTTTTATAGAAAGGAAGCAATCAGAAATGCCCGATTTTAAAATAAAATCCGATTATGTGCCGCGGGGCGATCAGCCTAAAGCCATAGAGCTTTTGACAAATGGATTGATTAAGGGATATAAGCATCAGACCCTTTTGGGTGTTACAGGCTCGGGAAAGACATATACAATTGCAAATGTTATTGAAAAGGTTCAAAAGCCGACTCTGGTTATAGCTCACAATAAAACACTGGCAGCCCAGCTTTGCAGTGAATTTAAGGAATTTTTTCCTGACAATGCGGTTGAATATTTTGTAAGCTACTATGATTATTATCAGCCGGAGGCTTATATTCCGTCAACGGATACATATATTGAGAAGGATTCCTCAATAAATGACGAGATAGATAAGCTTCGTCACTCGGCAACAGCAGCACTATTTGAAAGAAGGGATGTAATTATAGTTGCCAGCGTATCCTGTATATACGGCTTAGGAGATCCTGAGGACTACACCGACCTGATGATTTCGTTGAGACCGGGAATGCGAAAAGACAGGGACGAGGTAATAAGAAGACTTGTTGACCTTCAGTATGAAAGAAATGAGATAGATTTTAAGAGAAGCAAATTTCGGGCAAAGGGAGATGTGCTGGATATATTTCCTGCTTCATCGTCGGAGAATGTAATAAGAGTAGAATTTTTCGGTGATGAAATAGAGAAGATAACAGAGATTGATCACCTTACAGGTGAGATTAAAGGAGTACGTTCTCATGTTTCCATTTTTCCGGCATCCCATTATGCAACAACCAGAGCCAAAATGGAAAAGGCGATCAGGACAATTGAAGAGGAGTTGGAGGCAAGGCTCAAGGAACTTAAGGATGAAGGAAAATTGCTTGAAGCCCAAAGGCTTGAACAGAGAACAAGGTATGATCTGGAAATGCTTCAGGAGGTCGGCTTCTGTCAGGGAATAGAGAACTACTCAAGGCATATAAGCGGAAGGCCGCCAGGAAGTGCTCCTTATACTTTGATGGATTACTTTCCCGATGATTACTTGTTGGTTATAGATGAATCCCATGTGTCCATTCCTCAAATAGGAGCTATGTATAATGGCGACAGGTCAAGGAAAGAGGCGTTGGTAGAATATGGATTCAGGCTTCCTTCAGCTTTTGACAACAGGCCCCTGAAATTCCAGGAATATGAGGAGAGGGTTAACCAGGCCATATATGTAAGTGCTACTCCTTCCAAATATGAAAGGGAGCATTCTGTGCAGATTGCTGAACAAATTATAAGGCCTACAGGTCTTATAGATCCTGAGGTTGTAATACAACCTGTTAAGGGTCAAATAGACCATTTGATAGGTGAAATAAGTGAAAGGGTTAAAAAGAATCAGAGGACTCTTGTAACAACATTGACGAAAAAGATGGCGGAGGACCTTACCGATTATCTTAAGGAGCTGGATTTTAAGGTGAGATACCTGCATTCTGATGTGGATACCCTTGAAAGGATGGAAATAATAAGGGATTTAAGACTGGGAGTTTTTGATGTTCTTGTAGGAATCAACCTTTTAAGGGAGGGTCTTGATTTGCCGGAGGTTTCTCTTGTGGCCATACTTGATGCCGACAAGGAGGGCTTTTTAAGATCGGAAACATCATTGATCCAGACAATTGGAAGAGCGGCAAGAAATGTTGAAGGTAAAGTAATTATGTATGCCGACACGATAACCGACTCCATGAGTAAAGCCTTGAATGAGACAAACAGGAGAAGAAAAATCCAAATGGAATACAATGAAAAGCATGGAATAATTCCCACAACAGTCAAAAAGGCTGTCAGAGACGTTATTGAAGCTACAAAAGCAGCAGAAGACCAAGGGGAATATGAAGTAAATTATGGAGACAAAGCAGACTCAAAAGAAGAGTTACAGAGTCTTATAGACAAACTAACCAAAGAAATGAAAGATGCTGCTGCTAACTTGCAGTTTGAGAGGGCTGCAGAATTAAGGGATAGAATTTTGGAAATTCAAGAAAGAATGGAGAAATGACATTATGAATAATAAGAGTGATTTTGCAAAAGGCTTTACTTCATTTGTAAAGACGCATAGGGTTCATTATTTGTTTGTTTATTTTTTGTTGTTTTATGCTGCATGGGCACTGAACAGAATTATATTGTCACCTTTGGTTTATAATGAATATCAGGGGCTGCCGGGGGTTGTACTTAATGGCGTCATAAAGTTTTTTATATGGGCTGTGCCCGTATTTATGTACATAATTTATATTGATGACAATAAACCATTTACATATCTTAAGCTCAATAACAATATTTTAACGGGGATGGTTTGGGGCATTGCGATAGGTGCTGCCCTTATTGGAATAAACATTTTAAAGATGTTTTTAATCGTCAAATCCGGATTAAACATTGATATGGAAATGGACAATATAATAAATGTGGTACTTGTGACATGTTTGACTGAGGAAATAGTATTCAGGGGATTCTTGCTAAACAAGATTGAGGAATTCATAGAGTTTTGGTGGGCTAATATTATAGTTTCCATTATGTTTGTAACAATACATTTCCCAATTTGGATGATGAGTAATGACGGTATTACAATAACTAAAGTTCTACCGGTAATGGCTCTTAGCATATTATTCGGATATACATATAAAAAATCCAATTCATTGTGGGCTCCTATAATTATTCATGGTGCAAACAATTTTATGGTAGCTGTTTTGGGGATAAACTTTTAGTTTATGTGTGGTATAAATTTTTCTTGACTCATGATGTATAATTGTATACAATGATACAAAGATACAAAACTCCATATAAAAAACTCTTTTAATATTAAGATATTTAAAAGATTTTATATATACAACTTAAATTTATGAAGGGAGTATGCAATCATGAATAGTGAAGAGATATACAGTAGATATTCAGAATTGATAAGAAAGAATAATAATATTGAGCCGGAAATGTTTGTTAAGTATAATGTAAAGCGTGGACTGAGAAATAATGATGGAACAGGAGTCCTGGTAGGACTTACAGAGGTTGGGGATGTTCATGCCTACATAATGGATGAAAACGAAAAGGTTCCTGTGGAAGGAAGATTAAGATACCGCGGTATAGATTTATTTGATTTGGTAAAGGGGTTTCAGGATGAAAACCGCCTTGGGTTCGAGGAATGTGTTTATCTGCTGCTGTTTGGAGAACTTCCCAATAAGAAAGAGCTTGATAAATTTTGTGAGCTTTTGGATTCAAAAAGAAAGTTACCTCGTGCATTTACGGAGGATATGATATTAAAGGCACCTAGTAAGGATATTATGAACAAGCTTGCTAGAGCTGTTCTGGCTTCTTATTCCTATGATCCTAATCCTGATGATACAAGTGTGGAGAACACTTTGAGGCAGTGCATTGAGCTTATTGCCAGATTTCCTGCAATGGCAGCGTATGGTTATCAGGCTAAGAGCCATTACCATGACGGAAAGAGTCTATTCTTGCACAGCCCCAAAGAAGGTGCAAGCACAGCAGAAAATATTCTGCATATGATACGTCCCGACTGCAGCTATACAAGATCGGAAGTTGAAATACTGGATCTTCTTCTTGTGCTTCATGCGGAACATGGAGGCGGAAACAACTCCACTTTTGCCACAAGGGTTGTTTCGTCCAGCGGAACAGATACATACTCTGCCATTGCAGCCGCTATTGGCTCATTAAAGGGACCTAAGCATGGGGGAGCCAATATTAAGGTTATGCAAATGATGGAGAATATAAAAGCTAATGTAAAAAATTGGAGCGATGAAGGCGAAGTCAGCGATTATTTGGTTAAAATATTGAAAAAAGAGGCTAACGATGGCTCAGGTCTTATTTACGGTGTAGGGCATGCCGTTTATACTCTGTCGGATCCTCGCGGCATATTATTGAAACAGAAAGCACAGGAGCTTGCAAAGGAAACCGGAAATGAAGAAGAGTACAATCTTTTTACAATGATTGAAAAACTTGCTCCGGAGGTATTTGCAAGGGTGAAAAGATCTGATAAAGTAGTTAGTGCCAATGTAGATTTTTACTCGGGATTTGTATACAAATCCTTAGGAATTCCACATGAATTGTATACTCCTCTTTTTGCAATATCGAGAATTGCAGGATGGAGTGCCCATCTATTGGAGGAGATTATTAACGGTGGAAGGATTATCCGTCCTGCATACAAGAATGTGATTGGAAAGGTTGAATATACACCTATGAAAGATAGATAAAATCTTATTTTGGAGGTCATGATAATGAAAGGAACTATTACAGAAAAGATTTTAAAACAGCATTTGGTTGAAGGAGAATTTAGTATTGGAAATGAAATTGCAATTACTATAGACAATACTTTAACCCAGGATGCAACAGGTACTATGGCATATTTGCAGTTTGAGGCCATTGGTATGGACAGAGTAAAGACAGAATTAAGCGTAAGCTTTGTTGATCATAACACACTGCAAACAGATTTTAAGAATGCTGATGACCATTTATATCTTCAGTCTGTTGCAAAACGCTATGGCTTATATTTTTCAAAGCCTGGAAACGGTATTTGCCACCAGTTATTCCTGGAACGTTTTGCTCGCCCCGGAAAAACATTGATTGGTTCAGACAGCCATACCCCTACGGCAGGTGGAATAGGTTGCTTTGCAATGGGAGCGGGTGGATTGGATGTTGCTGCTGCCATGGCTGGAGCACCTTTTAGAATAAAATTTCCTAAGGTTGTTGGAGTTAAGCTGACAGGTCAGCTTACTGACTGGGTATCTGCTAAGGATGTAATTCTTGAGGTTTTAAGAAGAATTGATGTTAAAGGCGGCGTAGGAAAGGTATTGGAATACTTTGGTCCGGGTGTCAAAACTTTATCTGTTCCCGACCGTGCAACAATCACTAATATGGGAACGGAAACGGGCTGTACAACAAGCATATTCCCAAGTGATGATGTAACAAAGGCCTTCCTTGAAGCACAGGGACGTGGTGACCAATGGGTGGAAATAATTCCTTCAGATGATGCACAATATGATGAAATAATTGAAATTGACTTAAGCACATTAGAGCCTATGATTGCATTGCCTCACAGCCCTGGAAATGTTAAGAAGGTAAGGGAAGTTCAGGGAGTAAAGGTGGATCAGGTAGCAGTAGGATCATGTACAAATTCATCCTTAAGGGATTTGAAGATGGTTGCTAATGCGTTGAAAGGCAAGACAGTTAATGAGAATGTCAGCATGATGGTTAGCCCCGGATCACGTCAGGTTGTTGAGCACCTTATAGACAGCGGGGAAATGAAATATCTTGTTCAGGCAGGAATACGTATGCTGGAAAATGCCTGCGGACCTTGTATAGGAATGGGTTCTGCACCTTGTTCGGCAGGAGTATCCGTTCGTACCTTCAACAGAAACTTTGAAGGAAGAAGCGGTACCAAGGATGCTGATGTATATCTTGCAAGCCCTGAAGTTGCAGTTGCAGCTGCTCTTACAGGTAAGATAACAGACCCGAGGGATTTGGGAGAATGCCCTAAAATTAAGATGCCTGAAAAATTCTTTATAAATGATAATATGACATTAAAGCCATTGCCCCAAGAGGAAGCGATGAAGGTAGAAATTGTAAGGGGTCCGAATATAAAACCTCTTCCCACATTTGATAAGCTTCCCGATGTTTTGGAAGGTTCTGCACTTTTAAAGGTAGAGGACAATATAACAACCGACCATATCATGCCCGCAGGTGCAAAAATACTTCCGTTAAGAAGCAATATTCCCGAGATTTCAAAGCATGTTTTTGAAGCTGTGGACGAGAATTTCTACAAGAGAGCTATAGAAAGCAGCGGAGGGTTCATAATAGGCGGTGAAAACTACGGTCAGGGTTCAAGCCGTGAGCATGCAGCTTTAGCACCAAAGTATCTCGGAATAAAAGCGGTTATCGTTAAGTCATTTGCAAGAATTCACCTTGCAAACCTGGTTAACTTCGGAATAGTACCATTGACTTTCAAAAATCCTGCCGACTATGACAGGATAGAGTTGGGCGATAAGCTGGAAATTGCTATTGGAGACTTGAAAGGTGAAGTTAAGCTTAAGAATATAACTAAGGGATTTGAAGTTGAGCTAAGCCATACACTGTCTGCTCTTGATGCAGAGATTTTGAAAATTGGCGGTAAGCTCCCATGGATTAAGGAAAGTGTAAGTAAATAAGATATTAAACTGCAGTCTGCTTTAAAGGTGGGCTGCAGTTTTTTGGTTTAATACATGTGAGAATTTGTAATATTTTCAATTTTGTAGTTATTTATATGGAGTGATAAAAATGAAAATCATCGCAATAGTTTTAGTAGTACTGTTTATAATAAGTCCTTTTCTACACAAATTAATAAAAAGGTATTTGAGTGAGAATCAAATGAAAGTTCTTAGGAAAGTAGCTATTATGATTATGATGGGAGCTATTATTTTTTCTTTGTTTACTATTTTTACATGATTGGCTATTGTTTATGTTTTATTTAAATTATTAAATTTATAAATTAATTACCCTAGAACAATAAGCAATTGCATTTTCATCATGGCTAACCATGATAATTGTCTTTCCCTGTTTATGAAACTCCTTAAGCAGGTCCATAATTATTTCTCCATTTTTTCTATCAAGACTCCCGGTGGGTTCATCAGCTAATATAATTTCGCTCTTATGTAACATCAACCTTACAATTGCTATTCGTTGTTGTTCGCCTCCCGATAGTTGAAAAATCTTTTTATCAATTGTTTCACTAAGGCCTAATTTATTTAGCTCTTCCAGTATGATTTTCCTACTTTCTTTTTTGGAAACCCCATTTAAAACAATTTTCAGATTTTCATACACAGTTAGATCATCAATTAGTGCGAAGTTTTGGAATAAATAACCAATCCTGTTGCTGAGTAATTTTCTTACTTCTTTTGTGTTATGAGAACTTACCTCTTTCCCTTCAATAAATATTTTTCCTTCACAATCTTCAAGCAATCCAATAATGTTTAATAGAGTAGATTTTCCGGCACCACTTTCTCCTTTAATTCCCAAAAATTCACCCTTTTCTACTTCTAAATTAAAATTATTAAAAATCTGTTTTCCTTTAAATGATTTGGAAATATTTACAAGTTTTATAAGGCTCATTTTGTTCCTCCGTTTATAATTTTATTCACCTTTTAGTGTCAGTACAGCTTTGTTTTTTATGTATTTAAATATCAAAACTCCATATATTACAGCTTCCGCAAACAATAGAAATGTGAAAACTGGATTTATAATTAATGTAATTGTAATAGTAATAATTGCGTTTAGTATTGCAAATTTCCCAATTATTCTAATTGGGTATTTGCCTATTAGTTTGTATACCCCAAATTCTTTCTTTCGGAGCTCCAAGAAAATAATTACAATGGAAACTCCGCAAAGCAAAAATGACAGTAAGTTTATGTTAAAGTGAAATAATGATTCGCATAGGTCAAGTTGTGCATTTGATCTTAAAATATTATATTCATCATTGATGGGTTCAACTGCAATACTGTATTTGTCTAAACCCATGTTAACAAGTGATTGTTCTACTATTTCAGCACTTTTCTTTTTAAGCAAAATTTCACCTTTATTTATATATAATTCTTTTTGAAGTTTATGTACACAGTAAATGGAATCATATACAAATCTATGTGGATATAAAATGTCCTCGTGTATTTGTCCATTTTTGATATAAATTATTTTTGCATTATCTTCAGCTTGATAACATTCTAGAATTTTATCAATATCATTTTTATAATGAATTGGAACCAAGAAAGTTTCTTCTTTAGAGTCTATATGGATTACTTGGATTTCATTACCCTGTTCATCAAAAATGTGAAGTAGATCCAACATGTTTGGAGAAATACTGGTAAATGAGTATTCATTATTATCTCTTAATTTGCCTTTAGCTTGGTATTCTTTGAGCTTTGTTATACTAAGTATACTGTCTGGTGTTGCATAGTTGTATACATCCTTGTCGTCAAGAGAGCTAATTAATTGAACTAGTTTTTCGTGTATTTCATCCTCCTGAATTGTTGAAGTCCGTATCCTATAAAAATTATACTTCTCCAACTTATTAACCGATTTAATTATTGAATCAAGCTCATAGACATTTCTTGATAAGGTATTCATCGATAATACTAACAATAATGTCGTAAATATTTTAAATACAAGCAAAATATTAAATATCAGCCGGTTGTTTTTCTTATTCTTGATTGCACTTACTTGATTCACACTATAGATAAAAAGGGTTCCGGCAAATGCAGACAGCAAAAATACAAGTGTCAAAAACAAACACAATAAGAGATAAATTCGAACATATAGGACGATTTTATTAAAATCACTAAAAATAACATATATCCCAAACGGTATTATTAGGAATAGACTTGATAGGTATAAATTCATTAATAGCTTTAAAAGCAAGCAGAAAGAAATTTTTGTATTACTCCATCCGTTTAACTTTAAAATTCCTATTTCTTTTAATCTGTAAACATAATATGTTGCAATACACAAAATCAGCAATACAGTAAGTAGTGAAAAAAAGCCTAAATTTAGGGGAGAAAAAAGCATTCCCAAACTAAAACTTATTGGTGCACTTGTTTGCATATCTATAGTATATCCCCTTTTTTCAAGAGAAGACTGTATATTTTCAATTTTTTTATAATCATTTTCTTGAATGGTAAAATACTTAATTTGCTTTTGAGTTTTATCATCTAAAGCTTTATACACAATTTTCTCTTTAGGGAATATACTAGGGCGTTTTCCAAACTTAATAGATGAGTCTGGATTTATGAATGTAATATCCATTTCTTTTTTACCAAAATCAGATTTTTTAAAATCAACTAGTCGAATTGTAACTTGTGCATTTTCTGCTAGAGTTTTCAATTCTTGGCTGGATATATTTTTTGACAGCTCAAAATCATAAATTGTTTCATTATTAAGGTATACCATTTTATCAGCAATCAAGAGAAAAAAGTAAATCGAAAAGAGGGCTACCAGTAAACCTATTCCTGTAAAAATTCTTTTCACACTCTACTACCTCACATTAATTTTTATTTGAGTTATTAAAATCGTTGATATAATAAGTTATTATATCAACGATTTTAATAATAAAATATATAGTTATTATATATTATATAAGTAATATTAATTTACTCTTACTACTTCTAAATTTTTATAACCGCATTTTTCTGTAACAAAAGGATTTTTGTGAGTTGATGCTTTTGTTGCTTCTACCTTTCCTTTTTCACCTTTTGCTGATGTAGTACCAGTTTTTTCAACTTTTTTGCCATCGTCGGATTGCACCCAGACTGTTACTTTAAATGCCAAGCCATCTTCTTTTTCATCTACTACTTTTGAATAAAGGATTCCATTTTCATTTTCTCCACCAGACCAAGTACCACCACCTTGATTTAAGGATTCAGAAGCTGCTATAACAGCTATTGAAAGTGATGCAACAATGACACAACCTGCCAATATACCTGTAATGTGTTTTCTTAATTTCATTTTTCATCCTCCTTATAATAACTTTTAATTTCTCGCATTTTCTCGTTTAATCTTAGAATT
>DAOOVO010000005.1:0-73423 GCA_035370245.1 Pseudobacteroides sp. | reverse complement strand
TCAAAGATCGATATTACCTGTTTTTAACAGGAGTTATTGCAGTGGAATCAAATTTGTGTTTATAATAAAAGTGTCCCCCGTAATTTAAATTATCCTTCCAAATTTATTCACTGCCTGTAAAAAAAATGATTGAAATTCTATATATACTTATTTTTAGCGATGTGCCTTTATTACTATTTTAGGTGCATTGGAATATTGCTCGTTTTATTTTCATATTCTGTGAATATACCAATGAATACTTTCAAAAAGGATATAAAGTATGAGAAGAAAAGCTTCAGGGGGAAAAAATATGTCTGTTTTTTTTCTTGCATTATTTGGAATGATATGCTGGGGAGTTGCTCCTATTTTTGCAAAAATCGGCCTGAATAATACAAATCCAACGGCCGGATTAGCCATCAGAACTCTCTTCGCTGCCGGTCTTATATCCAGTTGGATTATATGCAGCGGTTCATTCCACCAACTCAAAAGCATTTCTGCCAGTTCATGGCTTCTTATAGGAATTGAAGCTATTCTTGCCACATTAGTCGGTGATTTGGCCTATTTTGCCGCAATAAAAAAGGGAGAAGTTTCGTTTGTTACTATAATAATGTCCAGTTCACCTTTAGTCACATTAATATGCTCAACGATATTTCTAGGAGAACAGATAACTTTGTTAAGAGTGGGCGGTGCTATTCTTATATTGCTCGGAATAGTACTTATAATGTAGCCTCAAACAAATTTTCCCAGCAGCAATAAAGCCGGCAGCACATAATTTGATATGCTGTCGGCTTTATAAATTTAACTTTAAAAATTTAATAAATTCAATTACTTATTGAGATCAACAGTTCCTAATACTTTATAGTTTGTTAAAGTTGTTCCATCCCAATTAAAAGCCATTGTTCCATCTATAGGTTTCGTCATGGATGGAGAATTTTGCAGACTTAATGAAGTTTGCTGCTTCTTTAATACCTTGAAGGTAAATACAGCTATTGAACCTGTAGCTTCAGAATTTCCACTCTTTTTATAAGCTTCCATATTCATATATCCGGAGCCATATGTTAAAGTACCATTCTCCAAATCGTTACTTGCCATAGCAGTTGGTGAAAATTTTGAATTTTTTAATACTGTACCTTCATCAGGAAGGGATGTGCTTGTAAACTCAGAATCTGTAGCAGTATCTATGGGCTGTAAAACATCCGGGTCGTACTTGAGATTTATCTGAAAACCTGCAAATCCGTAGAAATTCTTAATGTTTAATGTAGCTTTAACAATATCACCAACTTCTGCAGTATTCTTATCAAGAGTTATGTAGAATTCAGGAGTATCTATAGTGATCTTTTTTGTTGCTGCATCCCAATTAACTCCCATTTCCATTGCTTCGCTCACAAAACGAAGAGGTACATATGTACGGTTAGTTGCAATCTTAGCAGGGACATCCAATGTAACACTAGCACCATTAACCAGAGCATTTTTTTGACCGATAACTAATTGTATATTTTTTGAACCGTCCGGTGCATCACTTTTTTGAGCATTAGGATTTGCCTTACTGATAGTAACAGTCTGTGTCTTAGCATCCCATCCAACATCAGCACCTAATGCTTCTGCTATTGCTCTAAAAGGAACCAATGTCCTGCCATTCTCGATAAAAGGCTCAGCATCTTTAAAATCAAGCTTGTTCCCATCAACATATACAGTAATACCGGATCCTGCAGAAAAAGCAATTAAATTTAATGAAAGAATTGCAAAAACAAGAAATATAGAAGTGATCTTTTTCATATTACCTCTCCTTTAAATATTAAATTTACATAAGGGTAAAAAGACTGACAATTTAATTTTATCATTAAATCACTTTCAAATCAACAAAACAAAAATCAGGCAATATAATCAGTCTGCTACCTTAATCCTCAATCTTATTAATTTTTTTGATCCAACCCTGTTCTTCTGCAAATTTTCTAACCTTTGATGCTATTTTATCAAAAGCCCTTATGGATTTAATATATAATACTTTAACCCATTTTTTAAAAATAATTTTCTTCAACTTGTAAAGCTTTGGCTTTCTTTTTATTTTTATATCTTCAATAAGCTTTAGGCCTATGGTCTTTGCTTTATCTTTGAGCTCTTGATTATCCGCAATATCCCCCATAACTACCTTATCAACAGTACTCTCATAAAACATGCCCGATACTATGCCATTTCCCATAAAGCTGCTATGTCCTAAAGTAGCACAGAATCTGGCTATCTTTTTGCTGTTGCTGACCGCACTGGTTGAAATCCCAACTATGTATTTATTCTCAAAAAAACTGTTGTTTACACTTGTAAAAGCTATTCTGTTAATAAATGTTTTTAATGGAACAGTTGGCTTTCCGCTATAGTATGGACTACCGACTATTATCCCGTCGGCATCAAGCATTTTTGCTTTTAACTGCATAAAATCATCATCCTGACCCTGGCAGGACTCACAATCCTTTAAATGCTTTATGCAGGCAGAACACTCCCCAATAACATAATCCTCCATATGTAGACTTTCACATTCTGCCCCCGCGTCTTTACATACATCTAAAACCATCTCAATCAGTTTTGCTGTAGAACCGTTCCTATTTGGACTACCGTTTATAGCAAGAATTTTCATCTATATCCTCCAGTTGATATTATAATAGCTGCTTGTCCTATATTTCATTAATCAACAAATAACAGCATTCAACACAATCCTTAGAAACTCCCCCACAAAACATTAGTTAGAATTTAGAATTCAGGATTCAGGATTTAGAATCGAGAATATATAGTTAATAATATATGGATTCGTTTATTTCTCATAATTCTATATAATTATACCAATAACATTTATTAACTTCAACAAATAATTAGGAGATTCGACCCATCAATTCTTTCCTACAATCAAAAAATCCAATATATAGCATTTCAATTGTTTATGAAAAATATCGATGTCACAAAAAATAAAGGCTCCTGCCAATAACAGAAACCTTTTTAGTGGGCAATACAGGACTCGAACCTGTGACTTCCACCATGTCAAGGTGACACTCATACCAGCTGAGTTAATTGCCCAAGACCTATATAAGTATACAATGATTTTATCGGTATTTCAAGAGTTAATTTTGTAAGTTTTTTCAATAGCTACCGATTTCATAAATGCACCATGCTTTAGAACAAATCTTCTTCTTTAATTTCCAATTCAAAACTATAATATAGTAAAGCTATTATTCTTTGGAACATAAACATTAAAATAGAATAGGCAAAGGCCAAAACAAAAGGAAATATAAGTACTTTGGTGGATGAACCCGCTACCATGAGTGTCAAAAGCAATAGAACAGATACAGGAAACAAAAACTTGGCAATAAGAGACAGAAGCCCCATTCTATAGCCTATTGTAGCATTTTTACTTGCAATAAATGATTCGATTATGTTGTTGTTCTTATCCGATATATAGCATGGACAAAATATAACAGTTAAATATATAAGTACTGCAGGCACAAGAAAATAAACTATAATTGAAGCAGTAAATAAAACTACATTTACAATTGATACAGCAAATAAATTGACGACTTTTTTCCAACCTGGAAATATCATTTGCTTTACAGTATATTTTTCCCCTTTCAAATCCTTAATATATGCCGACAAATAAATTAAATAGCACATATTCGCCATAATAAGCCTTATAAATATAAAAACACCTTTGTAATCACTTAGTGTTTCAGGAAAAGGAATATATTCAAATGCAAATAAAACTATTAGTGTCACAACAAATAGAATGGGCGTCAAATTCTCATTCTTTATGCTATAAAACTTAAACGCTTCCGGTATATAAAACTTTATATCCTTTATCTTATCTCGGTTTGGATTGTTGCTCATATTTTTCCCCCAGAACATAGGATAACCAAATAACCCGGTTTAATTCTAAATAATTATATAAGTCATCATTTGCTGTGTCAAGAAATTGAACAAAATAACAGAATAATAAAATAAACACTTCAAGAATTTAATCTCAAAGTGTTTTCATAATCATTCTCAATTTTACATTTAGTAAAACAAATTCCTTAATTAATGTTATTAACTGTGAACAATGGTTATTGTAATAATAAAATATGTAGAGAGTATAAATATTATTCCAAATATAAATGCAATTATTCTATGATAAATGTTTTTTCTAAACCAGAACATAAAACCTGCCTCCTTACAACAAGCCCAATCCGTTGGTTAAAAGAGCATAAAATTAACAAATATTTAAGTGTAAATGTCCTCAAATAATAATGTCAAAAATTTATTGAATTGTAGTAATGATTATTTGTTTTCACCAAAAACTATTGGATATGTAACAAACAAGTTTATTGAAATGAAATAAAATTGAAGAAGTAACAGTTAATCATATGAGTCAAAGAAAAGCAGCATTCGAAAGATCCATGAAATCTGTCAATACTAACTACCACTCTATTATTATTGTACCACCTTTTGATAGTTTTTTCAATTGTACAATTTAGTCATATTTACTATTTAGATTTTAAATAGTCTTTATATCATGCAAAAGGTCTATTTTATTACTCACTTATTTTAATACGCAAGTATTTTAAACTCTTATTTTAAATATGTGTAAATTCCAATAATACTCCTCCAAATTTATAATCATTTAACAATTGTTCCTTTGAAATCTCAATCCTTCCTACAAGGGGATCACCTATTATATATTTTCCCCCATTCATCCCTAAGTAAACAACTACATGTCCAATTCCTGAAACTTCCACCTCAAGGATAGCCGGAACACTTATGTAGTCCAACTCCTTAGATACCTTACATCTGACTCCCATCTTATTTTGCCTTGCATATCTCAACACTTGGGACAGGCTTGTACCGGAACGGCTGGTATGCAATGATTTTGCCATCTCAACCTCTGTCTTTTTTTGTCCGAAAAAGTTATAAACAGTAGCCATACACGATGGTGCACATGTAAAATCTTCAGATTGTATGCATACACCGTCTATCCACTCATCTTTGAAGTTATCGTAATCCACCAAAATGGGAAAATAGTTTATATATTGGGGTATCAGTATAAATATACTTATCATATAAAAGTACTTTTTATATTTATTCAATACAATGCCGTTTTTAATGCTCATTTCATTAACTGCAAAACCTATAAATAAAGCTACAAAAACGGTTAATAATTCTACACCCCTTATGGCCTTAAATTCAATCATCCATGCGGGTGTATAAAATACCGGTAATAGTAGAACAACAAGGGACGGTATGCTTACAATGAAAAATATTGTCCATAAAATAATCTTAACCTTTTTATCTTCTGTTTTTTTAGATATTCTTTTGCCTAATACAAGCATCGCAACCGATATTGCAGTGTTTATCAAAAATTGTATCCCCACACGCATTTTCCCTTTCTTGTTATTTTTAACTTTGCAGGTAAATATCAAAAACTTCTCATTTATATGCATATATGTAAAAATTAATTGGATTTTTTAAATACCAATTAATTTTTACATTATGCACATTATTTTAGCTATTCCTTATCACATTACTATCTTATGACTTTTACTATATTGAACATGTTATCCAGCACCTGCCAGTTCTGAGGGAATGATTCGCCCAATACCCAATAGCTTACTCCTCTCAAGCCATACTCAACAGCCGTAAGGAATTTGGCTCTGACACTTCTTGCATCCTCAAACCAGACAATATGTTCTTTTCCGTCTGAATCATAATAGTTAAAATATGGTGACTGAGCTTCTATGTCATATTTTACAATGGAACCGTGCCTTGAAGCAATACTTAATGCTTCCTGCGGGCTTTTACGCCGAGCAAAAGGACCTCCCGAAACATATGGTAGTGTCCAGTCATAACCATACAAAGGCATACCCATCATTATTTTTTTCCTCGGTATTACAGAAACCGCATAATCCAATACCCTTCTCACAGATTTAATTGGTGCTACAGGCATTGGCGGTCCTCCTGACCATCCCCACTCGTATGTCATAATTATAACAAAATCTGCAATTTCTCCATGAGCCTTATAATCATGAGCTTCATACCATGCTCCTGCCTGTTCTGCCGAATACTTTGGTGCAAGTGCAGTGGACAAAACATATTTGTTTTCATGCAATCTATCCGCTGCTTTTCTCAAAAAACTGTTGTATAATTCCCTGTCTTCCGGAAAAATTTTTTCAAAATCCACATTTAATCCATAGAACCCTTTTCTCTTCATAATGTCTATTACATTATCCAATAGCTTTCGGGATACAGCATCATCTGCCAATATGGAATGAGCAACTTCACTGCTGAAATTACCATTGCTGAGATTGGTTATTGCCATAAGGGGTGCGACCTTGTAATCTCCTGCTGTTTTTCTAATAGTTGTATCGTCAATATCATTGATTGTGCCATCTGATTTTACATCATAACTAAAAGGGGTTATATAAGTAAGATATTTACCTACGTCATTTATGATTTCAGATTCTCTTTCGGCTGTAGAAGTTTCAATATAGCCGTTAACTTCTATATAGCCATAATTTTTTCTAAGCTCCGGAATTCTTAATGTCATTCCTACTTGAATGACATATGGATATGGAATACCGTTATACTGTGCAAGTGTCTCATATCTTATTCCAAATCTGTTTCCAATAGACCAAAGACTGTCACCCGGCTTAACCGTATATAATGATTCATTCGTTGGAATAACCAATGCCTGACCTATTACAAGGGCAGGTACTTCATATAATTTATTAACAGAACTGATAGAATCCATACTGACTCCAAATCTTCTCGATATGGACCACAATGAATCCCCAGGCTGCACAACATATATTGTCAATTTTTCCACTTCCCATTTATTTTTCCTATATCATACTATTCAAAAGCCGGAAAAATGACAATAATATTATTTTTTCTATAGACATTAAAAAACACTTTATACCTATAATACCAGTTTCCAAACATCCCGTTATGAGACATTTAAAACTGTCTATATTGATGAGTATAAAGTGTTTCGGCATTTCTATATATTTATTGTTACTACAATTTAATTCTCTTTTGACGATTTTGAAGTTGATTTGGTAGAAGCTTTTGTTGTTGATTTTGTGCTTTTTTTCGCAGTTGAAGCTGCTTTTTTCTCCTTAACCTCATCAGTTGACTGGCTCTTTGATTTAGCTGAACTTTTCTTTTCGTCACTAGCTTTTGTCGATTTCTTTGCTTCTTTAGACTGTGCTTTAGTTTCTGCATCACTGTCTTTCTTAGCAGCTTTAGATGTTGACTTCTTAGCAGCTTTTGTTTTCCCTGTAATCTTAAAGGAGTAATTCATTGATGAATTATTGTCCCAGTTGTTTGCACTGTCTTTAAAAGAAATATTCAGATCGTCTGGAAGTGCTATTTTGAAGGTTCCTTTAAAAACGCCATTCTCCCTTTCCATTGGTATAAAGGTTTTATCCAACCACTCTTCACCATACCCAATATGCAGGAAAATCTGGTCCGCACCACTCTTTGCCAATAATCCTTCGTAAGTTATTGCCACTTCTTCTCCAACACTTAAGGAGCTATTGGAAATAAAAACACCGTTCTCCGCATATGGTTGAGAATTTAAACTCATTACGATCACCTCAACATTAGTATTGTAGTTAACTGCAAAGCATTTCATCCATTTCTCACTGCTTTTTTAACACTGGGAAAACATAGCTTAAGTGTTAACGTTATAAAGTTTTCAAAATACACTTACAAATTATTATGCATATCGACCTATATTATTATACCATAAATCTAATAAAAAACAAAACATTTTTACATACTAAATTAACATTCTTGTAAACATTAATTATCAATTAGGCTTCTCAACTCTGCCAATAAGTCTCAATATCTTTGTAAATGGCCTTTTCAAGAGTTGGTTCTATTCCTAATGCATTTTTTAATTTTATATACTCCTCCACCGCTTTTTTGTTTCCGTTTTGTACTTTCTCTGCAATAAGCATAAGATTTTTAGGTGTTTCAAGAGGTGATATATATTCAAGCATGGATACTTTATAGCCCTTTCCTTCGAGCAATAGTGCCCTTATACCGTCAGTGAGCACATCTGCCATTCTTGCTTTTAAAATACCATGCTTTAAAACCTGTGAAAAAGGCTCATATGAATATTGATTCAGTATCTCCTTCTGACAGCATGGTACCATGACTACCGCTTCAACATTGTTATTCACCGCAACACCTATTGCATGATCGGTTGCCGTATCACATGCATGCAGACTGATTGCTAAGTTTATCTTACGTTCAGGCCTGTAATTGCAAATATCCATAGTTTTAAATTCCATATTGCTATAGCCAAGGTTTGAAGCCATTTTTCTTGAAGCCTGTATAACAGTTTTCGAATAGTCTATGCCTATGAAATACGACTTTTTCTTAAGCACTTCAGTTATGTAATAATTTAACACAAATAAAAGGTATGACTTTCCGCACCCGCAGTCAAGAACCGTAATAACTTCATTTTTTTCTGCTATCCTCTTTAACAATCCATTGAGTATTTCAACAAAATGATCTATCTGGTTATATTTTCGGATCATGTCATTTTTAACTTTACCGTTTTCGCTCAATATCCCGATTTCTTTTAAAACATCATCAGCTTCTCCAATCTTTATGAAATAATCACGATTTGCAATCTGAGATGTCTCATTATGGTTAAGTCTCTTTTCATCAACTGTATTTTCCTTTGCTTTTGTTTCCTTAACGCTCATTTTTACATTTTTATTATCAGCTTCTATATAAATGGTAGTACCTCTTTCTTCATATATAACAAGTGCTGCATCATAATTTTCCGCAATTTTAGACAATCGGGCCGAAAGCCATTCTATCTCTCCTATTTCCGTCTTGCCGTTATAATTCATTTTGAGCTTGCCGTTGTCTATGGAAATGTTTGCAGGATATTCCTTTGTTCCTGATTTAAATTTAATACTTATACTTTTAAAAAAATCCACTCTGTCCCTTATTCTTTGTTCCAGACCAGATAAGAAAAGATTTAATTTCCCAATATTTTGCTTATTCATCTCCAAGTCCTTTCCCTGCCGAATTCTTTAAAGCAGTCAATTCTTCATCTGTCAGTTCTCTGCATTCTCCAGGTTTTAAACTTTCATCCAACAAAACTCCTCCCATTTCAATTCTCCTAAGATATTTCACTTTCTTTCCCAAAGCTTCAAACATTCTCTTTACCTGATGAAATTTGCCTTCAACTATGCTAAGCTCAATTTCCGATATGTTTCCCGATCTTATGATGTTAAGGATGGCAGGCATTGTCTTATATCCGTCGTCTAATGTTACGCCCTTTTTAAACTCTTCCCTGTCAGACTCGGTAACATTGCCTTCGATTAGGGCATAGTATTTCTTCTTTACATGTTTTTTGGGAGATAAAACTTCATGAGCCAGTTCACCGTCATTAGTCATTATAAGCAATCCTTCTGTATCTATATCCAGTCTGCCCACGGGAAAAAGATTGTAGTGCAAAAGCTCCTTAGGCATAAGCTCAACCACTGTTTTGTGTCTCTGATCAAATGTTGCACTAATAACCCCCTGAGGCTTATTTAGCATAATGTATACAAACTCTTTATAATTTAAAACTTCACCTTTTACTTCAATCACACTTGTATTAGGATCAACATGAGTGCTGCCGTCCTGTGCAACCTGTCCGTCAACTTTTATCAGGCCCTTTTTAATCATTGCTTTAATTTCTTTTCTTGTTCCATACCCAAAATTGGAAACAATTTTATCCAAACGCTGTGTATTTCTCATTTCTGCCCTGCTTTCCATAAAGTAATTTTAAGCTTAACACATTCTGCGCCATCCCTTGGGATACTGATTTTTTATAACTCCTCCGCTGCATTTGGCCCAACCTAAAGTATGTCCATCGACACATACGCATATAAGTCCGTCATTTACTCCTTCCATTATAAGGGTCTCGCCCTTTAAATAGCTTAACACCTCGTTTGATGACGAGCTAAGATCCAATACATTATTAATATCTTCTTTTTTCAATGAAATAACCATTGAATGGGAGGGGTTAAATTTGCCCTTATTGAACTCACCGAGATACCAACCGAATTTGGCAACCTTCAGTCCGTCAAGGGACGGAGTTTCGAAAGGCAGGCAGTATAAATGGCTCCCTATTAGTTCAAACCGCCCGTTTATTTCACAATTAAAATTATCTTCAGCAAATTTAAAAAACTCATCCAATAAAGCTTTATCCATCTTTCCACCGATATTTTGCTCCGACACATTGGCTTGTCCAAAATCACTCAAGTCTTCGTTTTTTTTGAGCATTGCAGTAAAATGTCCTTCACCATCAAGCTTATGGGGCCACAATCTTGATGTCTTTAATAATTCCGGATTACCGTCGGACCATTGGGGCCTTCCGTCATCTATACCTCCACACTTTGGAATGTCGCATATCGTATATTCTCTGTGCTTTTCCAAAAACTCAGAAATCATCATTTCATCCTCTTCAGGCGAAAATGTGCAGGTAGAGTATATCAAATATCCGCCAGGCTTTAAAAGCTTATCAGCACTTTCTAAAATATCCCTCTGCATTACGGCACATTTGTCGGATTTGAAATTGCTCCAGCTTTTCTGTGCTTCCTCATCCTTTCTGAACATACCTTCACCGGAGCATGGAGCATCCACTAAAACCTTGTCAAAGAAGGCACCAAACCTTTTTGCCAGGTTATCGGGAGATTCATTTGTAACAACTGCATTTTTTATGCCGCTTAGCTCAATGTTCTTTACCAATGCCTTTACCCTGTCGGTATTTATGTCATTAGAGACTAAAATTCCTTTTCCATCCAATCCGGCTGCCAACTGTACCGATTTTCCCCCGGGAGCAGCACATAAATCGAGTATGCGTTCACCCGGCTTTGCATCAGCAACATATCCAGGATACATGGCACTTGGCTCCTGAATATAATAAAGGCCTGCATTATAATACGGATGTTTTCCCGGAGAATAATCCCCGCTGTAGTAAAAACCGTCTTTTGTCCAGGGTACCGGTGTAAGCTTAAATGGAGATATCTTTATAAAATCCTCGACTTTTATTTTAAGGGTATTAATTCTTAGTCCATAAAACCTGGGTTTGTCGAAAGAATCCATAAAGCTTCGGTATTCTTCATCTCCTAAAAGATTTTTCATCTTTTCCAAAAACTCTAAAGGTAATTTCATATATGACTCCTATAAATAAAACCTAATTTATCCATGCTAAAAATGTAATCTACCTATCAATATTTAAATCGGAATTACCGATAATAATTTCAAATACGGTATAAATTTCACTATATTATAACATATAATATGCCTACAGTTACAATTCAATATTACAATGATATTTTTATATAGACAATGAGATGTTTAAAAGTCTTTACCAACTTAATCCGTAAGGGGGTTTTTTTATGAAAAGAACAATACCTTTTGTTATGATTCTGTTCCTTTTAATAACTGTTGTGGTAGCTGCCGAAAGCACCAATAAATACAACGGATATAATACTGTCAAGGTGATTGTAAATAATTCCGAGCTTAAGACGGATGTTCCGGCTATAATTATGGATGGAAGAACACTTTTGCCATTAAGAAAAGTAGCAGAGGCTGTAAACAGCATAGTCACCTGGGATGCTGCCAACAGGACTGCAAGCATATTAAAGCCTCAAGTAAATATAATATTTGCTGAAACTAAAGACGGCTCTACCGTATCAGGAGAATTATCCGAAATAATTCCCTTCTGGACAGCAAATGAAAAATATCTGTCCCATATAAGTATAGGGGGTTTGCCAAAGGGTAAACATACCTTATATTGCGGCATTTATAGTTCTGATAAAAACGGCAATATAAATTTAAGCAAACCCATAGACTCAAAACCTGAGTATACCGTAAACTCAACAAGCCCAAACACGCCTGTATGGTTTGCTATTGCATGGGACAGAGCCACTATTAAAGAAGCCGGGATATATTCATTTGTAGTTCAATTAAAGGATAGTGACGGCAATTTTAACCCCATAGCCATATACAATATGGAGCTTAAATAAAGCATTGATTATTTATATCTCTTGAGTGTTGCTGGTCTGTTTAATAAGGTTAATACTTGCATTTTTTACATGCTCGGTAGTAAGGCTTTCAGCCATTTTTGCATCTCCCTCGCTGATAGCCTTAAATATTGCCTTGTGTTCTAAAAAAGCCTGCTGTGCCCTTCCTGGAGAACTAATCGATATGTTTCTGGCTCTGCGAATATAAAGATGGAATGTTCCAAGCATATATAACAGTGGCTTGCTTTTGCTTGCCTTAAAAATTAATCCATGAAACTTTGAATCGAGCTTTAACACCTGCTCGGTATCGTTTTTAATAGTATAAAACTCCTCCAGATCAAGACACTCTTTTAATTCATTAATCTCGTCCTCTGTTATGTTTTCTGCCGCCCATCTGGCAGCAAGTCCTTCTATCATCATCCTTATGGTATATATATCTTTAATATCTTTAGTTGAAACGCCAGTTACTACAACACCTTTATTCGGGATAGACTGAACAAGCCCTTCAAGCTCCAACTGCCTAAGTGCCTCTCGTATAGGGGTTCTGCTAACTCCCAAATCTTCGGACAGCCTTGTTTCAATAAGACTGTCCCCAGGTTGAAATTTACCGTTTAAAATATCATTCTGAATCTGACTGAATACTTTGCCTCTTAATGAATGTAAATTACTATCGCTTTCGTTATGCTCTATTTTTGACATTTCAATCATCCTCAATATTCTTTATAGTGCGAGATCCAATATATCGGGTGTAAGCTCACCTATCGCTTCTAAGAGCTCTTCATCTCCTATAGCTGTAACACGCCCGTCTTTATATTGGTCATCTATCCAGCTTTTCAGCTTTATAACTCTTTCATCCTTCTTATCAATCTTCTTTACACCGGAAAGTCCAAAGTAAGTATTAATCCAATGTGCTATCCCGGCCAAGCCCGAATGAGAGTTTATCGCAACACCAACAGGTCTTTTCAAGAACTTGTTTGTGTCAAATATATTATATATTTCTTCATCCTTCAAAAGTCCATCGGCATGAATCCCGGCTTGTGTAACATTAAAATGCTTTCCGACAAATGGAGTACGTGAAGGAATTTCATAACCAATTTCCTTTTCGTAATATTCAGCTATTTCAGTTATTACGGTGGTATCCATTCCGTCAGTTGTACCCCTTAGCTGTGCATATTCAATTACCATTGCCTCTAATGGAGTATTTCCTGTCCTTTCACCGATACCGAGAAGAGAGCAGTTAACACTGGATGCTCCATACATCCATGCAATAGCAGAATTGGATACAGCTTTATAGAAATCATTATGTCCATGCCATTCTATAAGCTCACTTGGAAAACCTGCATAGTGCCTCAGACCATATATAATACCTGGTACGCTTCTTGGAAGTGCCGCACCCGAGTAAGATACACCATAGCCTAATGTATCACAGGCACGTATTTTAATCGGAATACCGCTTTCGTCCATAAGCTTTTTGAGCTCTAATGCAAACGGAACAACAAATCCGTAAAAGTCAGCTCTGGTAATATCTTCAAAATGACAACGAGGCTTTATACCAACATCTATAGCACTTTTTATAATGCTCATATAATGGTCTAATGCTTGCTTTCTAGTCATATTAAGCTTTTTGAATATATGGTAATCCGAGCAGCTAACTAAAATACCGCTTTCTTTCATACCCATATCCTTAGCCAGTATAAAGTCGTTTTTTGTGGCTCTAATCCAGCTGGTTACTTCAGGATACTTATATCCCCTCTCCAAACATTTATACACCGCTTGCTTATCTCTATCACTGTATAGGAAGAACTCGCTCTGCCTTATTATTCCTTTAGGACCGCCTAATTTATGTAGCATATCATATAGTGTCACAATCTGCTCAACAGTATAAGGAGCTCTTGATTGCTGCCCGTCTCTGAATGTTGTGTCGGTTATCCATATTTCATCTGCAGGGTGCATAGGAACCCTTCTGTGGTTGAATGCACACTTGGGTATTTCATCATAGCTGAATATTTCTCTGAAAAGGTTGGGCTCCGAAACATCCTGTAGGCTGTATTTATATTGTGTTTGTTCTAATGTATTTGTCTTCTTATTGAATACAATCATTTTAATCCCCCTTTATAAATAGTCAATATATGTACGGGTAGATAATGCAAAATTAATACTAATTTGATGTTGCAGTGATATCTATCTCTTTGTATAATTGTATACAATTATACAACAGGTGTCAATACATTAATTCCATGATGATTTTTCATTTGCAAATCTGGAAAGTTATTTATTTTAAAGAGCAAGAAGGATTTTTAATTTTTTTATCGAATTATTTTAATATATATGCAATAAAGCATGATTAAATAATTACTTATCCAATTAAATTAAATACGACTAATATTTTACATTTGTCTATGGCAACTTTTGTTAAGAGTTGGTTATTTTTCTCTGATAAATGTAAGATTAAAAGTAAAACGTATTTAATATACCTTAAATAAAAAGTCATTTCCGACATTTCATAAAGAACCCTATTATTTTACTATAAAGCAGTACCGCACGGAAACTATCATATTAAATTATCAGGTACGGAGGTAATATTATGCTAAAAAATCAAATTCTAAAATTATTCAGCATTGTATTCGTTATATCTGCTGCTATTGGTGTAGGTGCATTTCTATTAAGTAATTTTGTATTTAAAAACAATACTGTTGTTTCATTAATAGTCTTTTTATTTGCATCTGTCGGTTCTTCACTCGTTACGGATCTTGCAATCCGCTTAAGGCTTAAAAAATTAGTAAAGTCATTTTCCAAGGAGCTCGAAGTAGTTAAAAATGGCGACATTTCTCACATAATCGAATCCCACAGCTTTGAAAATTTAGAAGGTGTTGCCTCTTCAGTCAACTCAGTTTTTAGCGATATCCGTTTACTTATTGAAAGCTTCTTTTCATTATCCACTTCCATTATCCAGGCATCGGGCAGAGTAAGTAAAACTGCTCAGGAAGCTGCCGCTGCTATGGAAGAAATATCAAAAACCGTTGACGAAATTGCCAAAGGTGCATCAGATCAAGCTGCAGATGCACAGCAAGGCGTTTCAATGGTAGAAAAGCTTTCGGAACAAATTAGCTTTGTGTATGAAAGCTATAACGGTATAATAAATGAAACAAACAAGATTAACGAACTCAACTCAATTGGTTTGGAAGCAGTCAGCACTCTTCGTGACAAATCTTCACAGAACTATGAATCTTCACAGAAAATCTTCTCGGTTATAGAAAAATTAACTACTACCACCCAGGATATAGGACTTTTTGTTGAATCCATTGAGAACATCGCAGAACAGACGAACCTGCTTGCACTTAATGCGGCAATTGAAGCTGCAAGAGCCGGTGATGCAGGTATGGGATTTGCTGTTGTTGCAGAAGAGGTAAGAAAGCTTGCCGATCAAAGCAGAAAATCAACAGAAGAGATTATCGGACTGATGCAGAATATTAAGGAAGAATCACAACTCGCCCTTAAGGCAATGGATGTGATGAAAAAAATATCCCAGGAACAGAACAATGCAGTAAATATGACAGACAGTGCCTTTACAGATATCGCCACTGCCATTACAGGAATAGTTCAAAAAATCAATGAGGTAAACAATTCAGTCACCAAAATGCAAACAGATAAGGATCAGGTAATAAGTGCAATTGAAAATATTTCATCAGTTTCTGAGGAAACTGCAGCATCAAGTCAGCAGGTTGCCGCAACCACAGAACACCAGTTAAAAGCCATTGAAGAGATGAAGGATGCATCATACTCAATGGAAAAATTAGTTCAAGAACTAGATATTAAGCTTAAGAAGTATAAAGTTAGAAGATAGACAGAAATCAGAAGTCAGAGGTCAGAAGTCAAAAAACAGAAGTTGGAGTTTGAATTGGGACTTGGAATTAGGAATTCAGATTTTGGAGTAGTGAATTGAAAATAAGATTTAGGATTTAAAATAAAGAATTCAGGATTCGGAATTATTATATTGATTTAATTCCGAATCCTGAATTTTTTCTATATTTTTGCGGTTATGCCCCAGTATTAATGTATCAATAAGTGTAATTAAATTTTTGTGCAATCATCATTACGTCACTCATATTGATTGATCCGTCATTATTGATATCGCATTCCTGCTTATATTTTGCATCATTCCTAACAGCTCCAAAAGATGTTGCAAGTGCTATAACGTCAGCCATATTAACAACTCTATCCTTATTTACATCTTCAGGTATAAAACTGCTTGTTGGAGTCGGAGTTGCAGACTTGGTAGGAGTAGGTGTTGGAGCCTTAGTGCTGGTAGGAGTAGCTGAAGGTATATCCCCGAAATATTTTACCATTCCTGCCATTGCACCAACCAAACCTGCATTGTAATCGATACCTACCTCAGTTGCCTGGTATTTGTCAACAACATCAGTATAGTTATCCGACATATCGGGTCCGCCAACCAATGCACCTATTAAAACGTTTTTCGCCGGTGCCTTCCAGTTGTCCCATCCAATGGTTCCTTGAGCAGCCCTATGATGCGGGTGCTGAGGCCACTTGTTTCCAAAACCTATTACATAGGACATATTGGCAGGATTGTTACCCAATATGTAATCAATTTGGCTTTTTGCAAATGTCTTTAGCTTTTCATCATTTGTAAGTTTATATTGCAATAATGCAAGCATTGACGCCGATGCACTGTACCTCAACATTCCCCACTCTGTCAGGAATTTAACTCCTCCAGGTGTTTTAGGAACACTATTCATCCAATAATTAAGATTTGATGTAACAGCATCCTTATACTTTGCCTGTCCTGTAACACTTCCTATTACATATGCTGCAGCAAGCTTCATATCATTCCAGCATATTGCCCAGTTTGTTTCAGGCGAGCTTAAGAGGCTGTTTATGTCCGTCAGATAGGAATTATTCTTTTCTATAACATACAACCATATTGCAGCCCAAGCCATATCGTCATCACCTGAAGTGGATGTATAGAATCCGTCAGCTTTACATGTCCCTCTATTTTTGCCTAAAGCATAAAGTTCCTTTGACAATTCGAGACACTTGTTTGCATATGTAGAATCAATATCTTTGTAGTTTAAGTACATCAAACTTAACGCACCGGAGTACAATCCACATACATCAGATGCCGGGCTTGACGGTTCTACATAATAAACTCTATTCCTGTCACGATTTTGCTGCTCCGGAGGTCCCCAATAATCATGATCTGACGGTTCTCCAACATGATAACAATATTTGGTTGAACTAACTCTTGATTTGATTATATAATCGGTGAAATACTTCAATGTGGATAAAGCCTTGTTTGTGAGTCCTGCCCCATCATATGCCTCTTTAAATTCATAAAGTGACCAACCTATGATTGATGCTGCATAACCATTGGTGATACCAAACTTGATATGGTCTCCACAATCATGGAACCCACCTGTAAAATCAGCACCGACAAATTTACCATCATCGGTATGACATGCCGATCTCCAACTGAAAACATTATCCTTTGCAACATCCGGACCACATTTGTTTGCATCATAAAACCATAAGGAATCCTTAAATGCAACTGCATAATCAGAGCTGGAAATTGTCGCAGCCGACACATTCACAGACGGAATTACTGTACTGGAAAATATAGTTGTTGTAGTCAGTACAGCCGCAAGTAATTTTTTCATTAAATGACACCCCTTAATAATATTTTTAATAATGGAATAAATAGGCTACGTACACTTATACCTCTTTCCTCCCTTCTATTATTTTGCCTATGTTTTTGCTTAATATTCCAAAACTCACAAACCCAAAAGGGCATAATAATATAAGTTTATAATAATATACTTAATAAAAAAAGACAATTGCATGAATTGTCTTTTTTAGGTATATATAAATTCCTCTAAAATTTTATTCCGTAGCAATCAAATTGGTCTTTGTTAAGACCTTAATAAGTAAAAATGCTACCAGACCGCTGAGGCATCCCTGCAAAACATTAGCAGGTACATTTATCATTGCAACAGCAACACCAAAGCTTTCATCCAATAAACGGAACAAAAACGCTTCTGCTATAAAATAACCTGTAAACATTATAAAAGATCCGACTGAAACTGCTGCAACAGTCTTAACGTTATTTCCTGTTCCTTTTTCATTACCAATTACAGCAGCTGTTGCAAACGCTTCAAGGCCTTTAATAATAAGCGTTACAGGTGCATATATATAACTGGCTGTTAACATATCTGCCATGGCAGAACCAATCCCACCTACTAAAAAGCCGTAATACTTTCCAAGAAAAACAGCCGACAGCATTACAAAAACATCACCAAGGTTGAAATATCCTTTAGGTAGCGGAATCCTGGTAAACATAGTTGTCACACAAATCAATGCCATGAATAGTCCGCCCAATACCACTTTTTTCGTACTTAAACCCTTCAATAGCGATCCCCCATTTCACAAACTGTATCGATACACATTTAACCAATACAAAAAAATCATAAATATATTAATAGCATTAATCCTCTGTGTCAATATTATTTATGTATTAAAATTGAAATCTATTGAAAAATGAGATTAATACCTTTATAATCTCAATAAGAAACATTAAAATATAAATCTACATATATCCGGATTTTGAAGAATAACAAAACAGCCAATGGTGATATTTCAAATCGGCAGCCATTGCTAATGGGAAAGGATGTCTTATTATGGGCTATTTGGCAGACTCAAAACGATATGAAAAAATGGTTTATCGCAGGTGCGGCAAAAGCGGTCTAAAGTTACCGGCCGTTTCTCTCGGTCTTTGGCATAACTTTGGAGGTATCAATAATTTTGAAACAGCCAGAAGCATGATCAGGAAGGCATTTGACCTTGGTATAACCCATTTTGATCTTGCAAATAATTATGGTCCTCCTCCCGGGTCTGCTGAGGAAAACTTCGGAAGAATTATGCGTTCCGATATGCTTTGTTACAGGGACGAGCTTATTATATCGACAAAAGCCGGATATGATATGTGGCCAGGTCCATATGGCGAATGGGGATCAAGAAAGTACCTTATTGCAAGCATCGATCAGAGCCTTAAAAGGATGGGACTTCAATATGTGGATATTTTTTATTCCCACAGGCCCGATCCCGATACACCCCTTGAAGAGACAATGGGGGCTCTTGATCATATTGTAAGAAGCGGTAAAGCTCTTTATGCAGGAATATCAAATTATAATGCAGAGCAAACCAAAAAGGCTGTCGATATACTTAGATCTTTAGGCACACCTTGCCTTATACACCAGCCATCTTATTCCATATTCAACAGATGGATTGAAAACGGTCTTTTAGATGTTTTAGAAAAGGAAGGCGTGGGATGTATAGTTTTTTCACCCCTTGCCCAGGGACTTCTTACCGATAGATATTTGAAAGGAATACCTCCCGATTCAAGGGCTGCAAGCTCAAGTATATTCCTAAACCCAAAAGATATAACAGAAGATAAGATAAAGAAGCTTAACCTCTTGAATGAAATTGCAATTAAAAGAGGACAGAAGCTATCCCAGATGGCTGTTTCATGGGTCTTAAGAAAAGAATCGGTAACCTCTGCCATTGTCGGTGCAAGTTCACCGGCCCAGATAGAAGAAACTGTCCTTTCCGTTGAAAACATCAAATTCAGTGACGAAGAATTAGCGATGATTGACAGGATTTGTGACGGACAAGTGTAAATTTATTGATTTTTATAATGTTTTAAATAAATTAAATATGTTATGGTATTTAATATAAATATTGCTGCATATATTTATTTTAACCGCCATTTATAGTATAATAATAATATAACCAATAATTTTTCTATTCTGATTTTATGTTGTTACAATCAACTAAATAACAGGAGGTGAGAGTATTGGAAAAGCGTTGTCTATCCTGCAGCAAAGATTGGACAACCTTGACAATAACCAACTTAGAGCAAAACAAGACTCTTTACATTAATTATTGTGATATTGACAGAATCGAGTTTGATGAAATTTTCATAAGAAAATATTTAAAAAAAATACGTTCAGAAAAAATCAAAATCTTTACAAACAAGTCTACAAAACCCATCGAGTTTTCCAAACACAAACACCAAAAGTACTATGAAGAATACAAACAAGAACTTTCCAAATTTGCACACGACAATAGGATATCCATTATAGATAGAATTATATCGTAATTTCCCGTATAATCACGTCAAAAAACTATGCTTTTGTAAAAACCTTCAAACCTTTATTTATGAACTCAACCTTTAATGGAAGTCCTTGGGCTTTTTCTCCATCTACACTTATACCTACATCGCTGTTGCTTGTTATGGTACAGCTTTTAGCTGTCAGCTTATAAACATGTTTGTCGTTTAATGAATCATTGCTTAATACCTTGAAAAACAGTGTGGCCAAATCAATATGAGAACAGCTTTTTATCAAAACTATATCCATAAGGCCATCAGAATAATCTGCTTCTTTTATGATATTTGAAAAACCTGCAGCATGCTTGCCGTTTAATATGAGGAATAACAAACTCTCTTCCTCTACAACATCATTTTCTGTTTCTATTCTAAGATTAAAGGATTTGATGTTTGTGACCTCATTTAATGCTTTAAGATAATAAGCAAACGGTCCAAAGTTCTTTTTAAGCTCGTTGTGGGTACTGAAGGAAACATTGACAAAAAGCCCCCCGGCACAAGTGCTCAGGAAATATTTAGAATTGTTTATAAGCCCAACATCAACTTCTACCGTATTACCTTCAAGAATCACATCCAAACAATCATTAAGGTAGTTAGGAATATTAAGACATCTGGCAAAGTCGTTACAGGTACCCGAAGGAATAATGCCTACAGGTACATTCACCTTATTTTTAAGCATTTTATTGACAATGCTGTTTAGTGTTCCGTCTCCACCGGATATGATTAATTGGTCAAAAGCCTCTTCCTGAAATATATTAGTCAGGTTTTTGTCTTTTACACTGTGCAGCCTGTACGGCATAAGGGCTATATTTTTTTCCTGGAACCGCTCAAGAATATAATCAAGCTTAGTGGGTATAGTCCTGTCACCTGACATAGGATTGTAAATAAAAAGTGCTTTTTTCATTGGATTCCTCTCCATATCATATATTAGGTATTAAAATGATTAACTGTCCAATGGGGCATTCCATGAATGAAAAAATGCCCCTAATATATATATATTATACATATTTATTATATTTTTGGAATACAAAATTAGCATTTTAGTATTCCTTTTTCTGTAATAGACATATGAGCTTAAAAACTAAACCTTCAAATATTCCTTGAACATATGGCATTCAAGCTTTTTGATAAAACTTTGGTAAGCACTCTTCTCCAACAAAGCGTTAACCAATTTTTTTTCGTGTACTGATATATCATGACTCGGTGCAGCATTTTTTCGCCACACTGTTACCGTGATATCATCAGGCTCATATATATAATCTATTTTGCCGGCAGCCTTGAGATATTTAAGTGCTGCTCTTACTATTTCCTCTTCAACTCCAAGCATCATTGAAAGCTCATAGAGCTCCAAAGAGCCTTCACCTGTTGTGGTTGATTTTTTTAATATTTCAAATAATAAAGTTAGAAAGCCCTTAAATGTATAGTCCGATAGCACCGAAAAATTCAAAATAACTCTCTTTGGGTTTACCATATATACGGCTTCCCTGAACACATCCGAATTGACTGGCATGGATAAAAACACCAGATTATCAGCCCTTTTAAGCTGAAGCCTTGTACATGCTCCTTCCACCGGACATCTTTCCCTTAATCCCTCATAAAATACAATTGAATTCTCATAAATTTCAGCAGCTTCTCTTCCATCAAGATTTCTGCAATCTTCTATTTCTCCATGGAAGGCCTGCCGTATTACCCCACTGGTTTCAACAATATGTTCAATAGTGAGCTGCAAACTTGTATTGTTTTTATACGAATTAAGCCCTACTTTATATACTATATCATAAACCTTACCTTTAAAGCTATCACTTCCACCAAACCATTTAACGGCTGTCAGCCTAACATCGTTAATGTCTGAAGCCACCATTATATGGTGATTTTTGGGTGTTATCCTGTCATTTAGAATGGATACGTTCCTAGTAAGAAACAATGGTGCCTCAAAGCCTTCACCATATGGCCCTGCTTTTTTCAGTCTTTCGTAAAAATCCTCATCAATATCGTCAAATGAAAGCTCTTTGTCTACAAGGATCTCCATGCTGTTATCAGTGTATATAATCCTTTCAGCCGTATCTTCAATCTCGTTGGTAAACTCATCAATATCTTCCTTTTTTAAGGATAAGCCTGCTGCCTTTGAGTGTCCTCCGAATTTTAAAAGCTTGCTTGAAGTCTCCTTTAAAAGCTCATATATATTAACATCATCCGTTGATCTTGCCGATCCCACAACAGTTTGACCGTCTTCCTTAAGGGATAGTAAAATGGCCGGTTTCCTGTATGTCTCACATATCTTGCCTGCGGCAATTCCAATAATTCCATGATGCCAGAATTCGCTGTACAAAACAAGTATGCTTTTCATTTTTTTGTGGCTCTCAACAAGCTCCTGTGCCTCTTTAATTATTTGCTCCTGCACTCTTTTTCTTTCTTCGTTAAGGGAATTAATTCTTAATGCCATATCCTCAGCCGCTTTAACATCTCTTGATAAGAGCAAATCAACAGGAAGCCTTGCAGAATCCATCCTTCCAGCAGCATTGATTCTAGGTGCAATCTGGAATGCAACATCCTCCTCAGTTTGAAGGCTGCTGCTTTTTTGTATAATATTAAAAAGGGATTTTAAGCCTGTACGTTTGGTATTGAACAATAAAGGCAATCCGTTTTTCAAAAGATATCTGTTTTCTCCGTTGAGGCTTACAACATCAGCAATTAGAGACATTGCAACAAGATCCATAAACAGTTGCGATTTTTCTTCCATTCCATAACTGTTAAGAAGTGCCTTGCATAGAAAATAAGTCATGGCACACCCCGACAGGTTTCTCGCCTTATGCCCCTCTTGTAAAAGCTTGGGATTTAAAATAACATCTGCCGGAGGAAGCTCATCGGGTATGGTGTGATGGTCTGTAACTATAACACTCATTCCAAGCTCTTTGGCCCGGGTTACTTCATTAACATTAGATACTCCGCAGTCACAGGTAATAACAAGTGAAACACCTTTTTCATATAGGCTTTTAATTACCCCTTCATTCATTCCATATCCTTCTGTAAATCTATCGGGTACATGATACAAAACATTTGGCGTAAAAAATCCCAGACATTGAACCAATAGTGCCGTACTGGTTACGCCATCCACGTCATAATCCCCATAAACCGCTATGGTTTGCTTTTGTCCTATAGCATTTCTTATTATATTCACAGCGTCCTTCATATGGGGAAATTCCCATATATCCGCCGGAACGTACAGTTGGTCATGGAGCATTTGCTTTACTGTGTTAGGGTCTTTATATCCCCTGTTGTAAAACAGCCTGGCTATTAATTCATCTTTATCGGCTACATCTATCAATTCCGCAGGAATCTTTACACCATCGTTTTTTACAGCTATCTTAACCTTCATATCAGTGCTAGTCCTCCCATCTTAAGCTGTCAAGGAAGTCTTCATCCTCTTCTAATGCTTTAAAGTCGACCCTTTCATTATTACAAAACCAGTTGAATTCGCAAATTTTACAGTGCTCTGTAAAATTTTCTTTATCAAATTCCATATAGTTATAATCATAAATTCTTTGTATTCTGCTTTCAATCTCTTCCTTAAAAAGCCTATGCTTTTCATCGCTGTATACAATTTTTTCAATAGTTTCCGGTGGATCAGGCTGCCAGTAATTCATTGAAATTTTATGGCATTCAAATTCTTTTTTACTTATGAGTTTTAATTGCTCTTTTAATACAAACATATATACTATTGTTTGAAGTTTATTATGTAAACTTGCTCGCCTTTTTGCCTTATCCTGCCCAGGCTTTGAGTAATGGGTTTTCCAGTCCCAAATCTCAATTTCTTCGTTTTTAACAATGATAAGGTCGTAATTGGCTTCAAGCCTTATAATGGAATCTGACATCCTTATCTTGTACTCCGGCAGATAAACATAATCTTCTATAATTGGAAAGCTATGTTTTAAGTTTTGTACCCATCTTGAAAGCTCTTCATCTTCAATCCATTCATCATTAATGCCTAAAAAGTATCTATTGGCAATCAAATGAAAGTCATTTCCCATATCCAGTCTTTTTTTTACATCTTCATCGGGATAGCTGTTCCATTTAAGGTTTTCTATGTACCTTTTTCTAAACTTTAATGGACAGCTTGCAAAAGTAGACAGAGACTGCTGTGTGAATAGAAACCCCTCAGGAATAATATTATTGTTTTTATCTGCAGTTGCCCCCATAAACGTCATCTCCCATTTTCTTCAATAAACTTTTTTATCTCCATGAGATACTGGCACGGTAGAACCTCATTTCTTTTCCCTTGATTTGAATGCTCACCCGACAGGAAAAGATACTGCTTGGCCCTTGTTATACCTACATAAAGAAGCCTTGCCTTTTCAGATATAGTCTCAATTTTTGCTTTTATAAGAGGATCTCCCGAAAAGCTTCCGTCAATCTTTTTCTGCATCTCGGCTTTTATCACTGCTTGAGGGTTTTTATACTCCTCTTTCAAAAACCAGTATTCACCGATGAACTTATCCTTCAAAGAAACCGGAAAGTCTGCATAATTAAGTCCCGTTAGGAAAACAACATCCCACTCAAGCCCTTTTGATTTGTGGTAAGTAGCCACGGTTATAACACCGGGTTTGGGTTCATAGCCCTTAAGCTCCCAAACTACCCCTGCAAAATAGTTAAACATATTCTTTGGGCTCAAAAGCTCCAAAGCCAAATCTCCCAATCGCCATGCAGGACTTCTGTTCATAAGATATCTTACATCACCTGCAACCTTTTGAGCAATGGCCCTCTCTTCCCTACCGAACTTAAGCTTCTCCGATATATACAAAATAAGCTTTTCGACTATGGTATCGGGAAATTCCAAAAGCTCCCTAACAAGATCAATATGGCTTAAAAAATCCGACCAAATCTTACTATGCAGCAGCTCTTTGGGAACATCTCTGTGGTTTATTTCACCGCCTTTAGGATATAGAATATTTTCAGTAGGGTATCTTTTTAGAAAGTGCAATAGCATTTCCTTTTGATTTAGCTTTTTATCCTCATTATTTTTCTCCTCAGTCTCTTGAGCTTCAGCTTCTTTAATATCATCTAAAGAATTGTCATACTCCGTATCTGTTTGTGCTCTATTATCTATATCGTATCTTTCGGTTAGAAAGCATTCAAACATCATGTTTGCCAGCTTCTCACCGTCCTCAGGATAAGCTATATAATCGATAACCCTGCCTAACATTCTGACCGTCTTGTTTCTTTCAGGAGATGAATTATCAAGCTGCTCATATGGCAAATCCCATGAATCAAGAATCTCTACAATTTCTTTAATTTTCCATGCACTAGGTGCTAAGATAGCAATAGTCTTTTCAGGATACAAATCTATAAATTCTTTTGCCTTCTTAACTATCCTCCGTGCTTCATCAGGCCAGGAAGGAAAAATCCCCACCTTAATTCCATACTCATTTATTACAGGATTGCTTCTCTCATCGCCATCACTAACCGGCTCTATATACTGGGGCAATAAGCTGTCCCTGCATTCTATTACGGGGTGTTGCTCCCTAACATATTTTACAAAATAATTTGCCAGGTTTATAATGTCTTTTGTATTCCTGCTGGACTGAGTAATATTATATACTGTTGTGGAAGGATTCTCACAAAAGCTTTTAAAAAGAGTAAAATCACTGTTTGAGAAGCTGCCGCAAATAGCCTGGTTACTGTCTCCGACCCTTAATAGATTTCCGTTTGCAAGCATTGTAAGAATTTCACTCTGTATAAGGTTTGAATCCTGGGCCTCATCTTCACAGACAAATGTATACTTCTTCTGATATTTCTCAAGCAAGCTTGCATCTTCTAAGAGTATCTTCTTCGAGTTGTACAACATATCGTCAAAATCAAGAAAGCCTAGTATTTTAAGCTTCCTGTCATATATTTCATAAACCTCCGAAGCACATTTCAAAAAAGAATTATTAGGTAAAGAGCTACATCTTTGGCGAGCCTCCTGAGGTCCTATGCCACGGCACTTAAAATCACCAATTGCTCCTAAAACCAACCCGCAGAATTTATCATGCCATGTCTTATATATATCATTCAATTTATTTGAACTGAAATTCTGTTCATCTATAAAGAAAGCCAGCCTTCTTTCATTGCCTCTTTTCCATTCATCAACTGCACTGTTAATAATTTGAACCTTAGTTACCTCGTCAACAATTCCAAATTCCTCATTGGCGGTGATATGATCAGGTTTTTCCTTTATGATCTGAAGGCATAATCCATGAATTGTAGAAACAAAATATCCTTTATTGCCTTGAATACCAAGCTTTTGAAGCTCAGCACTTATCCTTTGCTTAAAATTGTTTACAGCACTGTTCATATATGTAACAATCAGTATTTTACCGGGCTTGGATATACCCATAGCAATCATACGAGCAGCCCAAACAGACAGGCAGTAAGTCTTACCACCGCCTGGAATTGCCGGCACTGCACAATATCCGCCTCTATAATTTTCTACAAGCTCTTTCTGACCTTTCCTAAGTCCCATGCCTGATCACCCTTTGTATATTATAACACATAGGGGACAGAAAACAGAAATCAGAAACCAGAAGTCAGAAATCAGTTCAAGCAATAAATTAGCCCATAGCTTCCTTAAGTTTTACGAAGCATGGGCCAATTTTACATTTTATTCTTTTATTTTATCTCAATCATTTCTCCAGCAAATGTTTTGCAAAGAAGCTTTCCATGGCTTTATAGAAGTCAAATCTGTTTTCCTCGTTTGCAAAACCATGGCCTTCGTTATCCTTTACCATGTATTCAACAGTGATGTTTCTTTTCTTCAAAGCTTCTACTATTTGATCGGATTCAGCCTTATTTACCCTAGGATCATTAGCACCCTGTGCAACAAATAAAGGTGTCTTTATTTTGTCTGCGTGGAATACAGGTGAAATCTTCGTTAGAAGTTCCTTATCCTTTTCAGGATCTCCTACCCTTTCATAAAACATCTTAACCTGGGTTTCCCAATATGGTGGAATAGTTTTCAAAAGTGTGAATATATTGGAAACACCGCAATAATCAACTGCTGCAGCATATAAATCGGGTGTAAATGCAATTCCGGCCAATGTAGCATACCCACCATAGGAAGCACCATATATACCAATCTTTTTGGGATCAGCAATACCCTGCTTAATAAGCCATTGAACACCGTCAGTTATATCATCCTGCATTTTCAGTCCCCACTGCTTGTTTCCGGCATCAACAAATTTTTTACCATAACCTGTAGAACCTCTGAAGTTAACCTGTAAAACTGCATAACCTCTGTTTGCCAAAAACTGTACTTCCTGATTGTAACCCCACGTGTCTCTAGCCCATGGTCCGCCATGAGGATTGACTATGACAGGTAAATTTTCAGGAATTTTGTTGGCAGGCAATGTTAGATAGCCGTGAATTGTAAGCCCGTCACGGCTCTTATATGAAATTGGCAGCATTTTTGCCATCTTTTCAGGATTGATTGATGGCAAAACATCTCCCAGCTTTTTAAGCTTATCAGTTGAGGAATCATAAAAGTAATACGCCCCCGGGTCCCTGTCATCACCAACTGAAAATATGAATTTAGCTAAATCTTCCGACAAATCGTTTATTCCAATCTGCTTATCCCTGTCAAATTTGGCAGAAACTTTATCCATTATATCTTTAAGTTTTTTATTAAAGTACTCCTGTCTTATCTTATCTGTAATATAAATTATACCTAAAACTTCCTTGGTTTTAGGATTGACAATCAAATTTGATACATCAACGTCATTTCTCTCATAAATAACATCTTGTTTTTTCGATTCCAAATCAAACTTTACAATGGCAGCAGTATCTCTGCCCACATTTGTTGCAGCATAAATGCTCTTATTATCTTTGTCGAACATAATGGGACTAAACGATTCTCCATATTCTGTTGCAAGAATCAGCTTAAATTCATCCTCTTCCTTTTCCCTATATAATATTTGGGACTGAATACCATCATCAATTACAGCCATCCTGAGCTTACCGTTACAATCGGTAAGCCATCCTGTTATATTGCCTGGATTCTGTGCGACCATGGTTGTATTGCCGTTTGTTATATCGAGTTTATATATATCGAATACCTTAGGATCCTGCTTATTCATTGTTATGAGAATTTCATTGTCATTACCCTTGAGCAAATCAACATAATAAGCTAAAACTCCAGGATATGGCGTAAGATCCTTATCTTCAGCAATGCCATCCATTCCTGCCAAATAAATGTGATAATTTTCATCACCACCATTGTCTTTTAGGTAAATAATTTTATCATTCTTCCATGCATAGCTAACTATATCTCTGTCCTTAGAGCTTGTGATTCTTTTTGGTTCGCCTCCACCGGCAGGTATAATATACACATTTCTTCTATTTTTCCATGGAGCAAAATATGCAAGATATTTACCGTCAGGTGACATGCTGTAACCTAATGCCGAAGGAGTTTTAAAAAAGTCCTCAATTGGCACCTTTTCTACACCTTTATTATCTATCTTTGAATTTTGAATACTTCTAGCATTTGTAAATATTGTTGCAAGCTGTGCATAATCAACTTTATCGTTCTCTCCTAACTGTCCGCCTCCATATCCCTTAATAAGGCCTATCTTCACAGCCTGTGATACATAGTCTTTAAGGCTTCTATTATTATCATTCTCCAGTCCCATTGCCCTAATGACTATCCTTACTGCTTCACTTCTGTTAATTTCAGCATTCAAATTTATTTCGCCATCTTTTACCCACTGAAGATCATTTACAACTTTATTAAAATCTTCTCCATGGTTATATGTAAACCATAAGACAGCTGACTTTAAAAACTCTTGTGCCGTTACCTTTTTAAACGGTGATGTTCTGTCGGCACTCATAACTCCGGTTTTTATCAACTGATTAACGCTGTCTTCATACCATGGTTTTTGCAATGCATATGAATTCATAGACATTGTGCTGCATAGTATGGTTATAGAGAGTGTTAATGCTGCTGCAATTTTTGCAAACTTACTAATTCCAATCATAATATCATCCTTTCCTAATACTTTTTTTTGAGAAATGAGTAAAAGTAAAGTACACTTTACATAGCAAGTATACCATTTAAAACATAAAATGTAAAGGTCATTTTACATTTTGTTAATCTATATTTTAACCATATCTTATATTTCAATTCATTATTCCCGACTCATCTACTCCCACGTCATTTTCATTATCCTTATAACAAATTTGCTGCCTTTTTTATCTTCACTATAGGCATAAATATTGCCGCCCTGACCTTCAATTGCATTTTTTGCTATAAAAAGTCCAATTCCTATATTTGTCGGACTATTACTGTTAGGTCCTTTATGAAAACGGTCAAAAATTCGAGGAAGTTCACTTTTACTTATTCCCTCTCCATCATCCTCAATTTTAATCTCAACAAAAACATTGTTTTCTTCCCAGCTTATTTTTACATTACCACCAGGCTCTACATGCTCAATGGAATTCTTAAAGAGATTTGAAATTGCTTCTGCCGTCCAGTTTACATCATGGCTTATAACAACGTCCGAGGGACCTTCCAGCACAACATTTATTCCCTTTGCTTCTGCCATTGTTTTGAGCCCTTCAATACTTTTTAAAATTGTTTTCTTAATTAAAGACTCCTTTTTTTCGAAAGTCACCATTTTTCCTTCAAGCTTAGCCATCTTAAGAAGGTTCTTTACAAGCCATTCCATCCTCTCAAGCTGGTTTTTGCTTTCTTTTACAAACTTTACGGCATCCTCTTTAGGAAGCTTTTCATAATCGGATAATATTTCGTTAAACATTATAAGTGATGCTAATGGAGTTTTTAATTGGTGGGATATGTCGGTTATAACCCTCTTAAGAAAAAGCTTCTCTTTCTGCAACGCTTCAAGTGTCTCAGTCATTCTTTTTGCCATAGTATTGAACTGATATACCAAAAGGCCGAAATCTCCTTCATCATTTTCTCCTTCCATTGCTCCAAATCTCCCCTCCACAAGCCCTTCTGCCTGGGATGCAACCATTCTGATTCTTTTATATATTTTGTTATAACTATACATCATGACAGCTATAACAGATATCAATAGTAAAATAATAATCAGAATAAAGCCGTATAAAAGTTTATAATAGCTTTTATTCATCAATGTATTTTTATATGTCGCCAGGGATTCATTATATGAATACTTATCCAATATTTCTTTACCGTAATCATAGTCTTTGTTATCATCAGAAATTATTATTCTTGCAACATCTTCCTCACTCTCGGGATATTTTTTTACAATACTTCCCGCAAGTGATATATTTTGTTTTATCTGGGCATTATTCATAATCTCAATAAAATGGTTTAGAAATAAAAAGAGCACTCCTGCAAAAAGCAAAAGGATAATCATCATAAATATTAGAGACTTACGGACATCAATACTCTTTAAAATCCTCACGTCTGTTACACCTCATCCTTCCACATGTATCCTAAGCCCCTTAATGTTTCTATATGCTTTTTGCTCTCTGTCTCAATCTTTTCTCTAAGCCTCTTAACATATACATTTAAAGTATTGTGGTCAATAAAGTTACCGTCAATATCCCAGAGCTTTTCTATAATCCGGTTTCTTTCAAGTACCCTTCCCTTATTTTCAACCAACAGCAGCAAAAGCTTGTATTCTGCTGCTGTCAGGTTTGCTTCGGCACCATCAACCAATACCCTGCACTTCAAAGGCTCAATTGTTACATTTCCGCTAACTATGATATTTTTACTCTCACCACTATATTGGTTGGTTCTTCTTCTCATGACGGCTTTTATTCTCGAAATCATTTCACTAATTCTGACAGGCTTTGTAATGTAGTCGTCAGCTCCTATATCAAGCCCGAATACAATATTGGCTTCACCATCTAAAGCTGTTATAAAAATAACCGGAACATTGCTCTTTGTTCGAAGCTCTTTGCAAAAATCATATCCATTTCCATCCGGCAACGAAACATCCAATAGCACCAATTCTATACTATTATCCAAAAGCTTTTGTGCTTCATTTATTGTTCCTGCCGATATGACATTATAGCCTTCCTTTTTTAGTGCATATTCCATTCCTAAAACCAAAGCCTTATCATCTTCAACCAACATGATGTTCATATATTTTCACCTTTTCAGCTTTTAAAATTCTTTTATTTACAGTGGCACAAATATACTATTGTAAAAGTAAGGGTTAATCTTCTACCCTTAATGACTCAATAATATTCATATCATTTAGCTTTCTTAAGGGTATTAGGGCAGCTAAGAATGTAATTGAAATAACACCTATTATGCCTGCTATATAAGGCCAAACAGGCATAACATATCCTATATATCCCAGGGGATTTTTTTCAATAATTCCAATCTTTATAAGGAGAAAAGCTATGGGTACACCAATTATGCATGCAAAAACTCCAAATAATGTTCCCTCAAGTAAAACAAGCTTAATAAACTGCTGCCTTGTCATGCCTATAGCTTTAAAAACAGCATACTCCCTTTTCTTTACCAATAGATTTATTGTCACTGTATTTATTATATTGACACATGCGATGAGAACTATAAGAGAAATAAATCCATATACCAGTACCAGCAACTGAACGATAAGATCATTCATCCTATTTTCCTCTTCATAAATATCAAGATATTTCACTGAATGTTCATCGGCTATTATGTTAAGCTTTTCAAAAACGCTATTCCTGCTTTCCTTTGAATCAAACATTATGCCTATTGTATTGTATTTCATTATTCCTGTGAGTTTTTTAAAGCTCTCATCCGACATTATTATACCAAAACCGTTAGAAATTAGCGAGCCGTTTATCGTCTCATATTCAACAACATCTGCAACCTTAAAGCTCATCATATCATTTTTTTCCACAGCCTTTTTTATAAAATCCTTATTCTTATTAATTATATAATCCCGGTTAAAATTAGGAAGCTTGAACGATTGCCCCTTTTTATATTCGGTAAATGCATCATAAAACATGTCTCCTCCTTGACTGGCCATGGATTTATTTACTATTATCACCTCTTCACCGCTTTTAAATTTTTCATAATCAATATTTTTTTTGTTATCCTTGTTGAAAAACTCCAAAGCGGCCTTATCATAGCTAATAATTTTAACATTTATAAAATAATAATCCTTGTACTCTTGAAGCTTCCCTTCCTTTTCAAAAGACTCTACAAATTTTTTATTTACAGCCTTTTTTTCAACAACCATAGGCACTGTTACATAGTTTAGTTTGTATATATCACTTATACCTTTTATTTTTGCAAGTTTATCTAATAATTCATTATCAATATTGTAATTATCAGATGTATAAACACCTTGAACTTTTACAAAAGAGTATACTATCTTATATGAGCTCATAATAATATCCATAAAATTAGAAAAGAAAACAAACATAATGAGCGAGAGAGACAGTGATATACATGTTACATAAAATCTCTTTCTGCTTCTCTTAATATTCTTGTAAGCCACCTGGCCCTCAAAACCAAAGAACAGCTTTGCCAATATTCCTCTCCTTCGTTTTATCCTTTCACCCTTTATAATATTGGTTCCTTTAATTGCATCAACCGGAGAAACTCTTGATGCAGAAAAGGCAGGAAGAAGTATTGAGATAAAAACTGTAGCTACACCTAGAACTGCAGCCACTATAACCACTTTTGGATAGAAATTTATTTGAAATGACCCTAAAAAGCCCGACATAATTACATTAAACACCAAATATGACCCCAGATATCCTATGGCTATCCCTAAAGGTACCGCAATGCCGCTCATAACAAAGGCTTCAATGATGACAAGCTTGCTAATCTGGGTCCTGGTTGCACCTATGCTCCTTAAAATGCCAAAATGCTTTATCCTCTCCATAACTGAAATGCTGAAAGCATTATAAATAACAACAGATGTACAGACGACAACAAAAGCAAATATGAAAAAGAATATTGTGGCAACACCATCATTTTTCTTTTTATCCGGTCCTTGCCCCATTAAATATAATAGTCTTGAGTTGGGATCAATCTTTGTACCGGTAGCTTTAGATATGATTTCTGCAGCCTTCATTTTGTCCTTTTTTTCTTTTAAGTTTGCATAATAAATATACTTATCTGATGCATTTATATTGTCAATAAAGCTTAGAGCAATATTATTAATGGATTTACTTTCATAAGCACCCACTATTTTATAAACCGTGTGCTTTTTGCTGTTTTCTGTGCTGATTGTTCCCTCTAATGTATCTGCAATTCCCTTCTCTTTTAAAACATTATAATATTTTATATCTACAATAATTTCACTGCTGTTTTGCGGCAATCTGCCCTGTGACATTTTAATCGTAAATATGTTCTTATATGCATCAGCATCATATTCCTTCACAAATAACGTTCTTAATGATTCGGTAAGGAGTTTTGTATCAAGCTTAAGACTTCCTGCTTCTTTTGAAGTACCTCCATTTTTTATTTCCGAATTATTGATTATTTGTTTATGCTTATCTCCTGATAAATCATAGAAAGATATCTCGTAATTTCCAATACCTTCTTTTACATCCTGAATTTCACCTTCCTTACCGCTATAGTAAATACCTCCTATGACAGTAAACATAGATATGGCTATAATGATACCGATAAGTGTAAGAATAGTTCTTGCCTTATGCTCTTTTAGATATTTTAGTGCCAATGCGTTATAGTTTTTCATTTTCTTATCACCTCATCTGCATTTATCTTTCCGTCTATTATGCTTATTACTCTGTTTGCTTCCGAGGCAATATTCATATCATGAGTTATCAATATTAGTGTCTGGTTGTACTTTTGTGCCGAGTACCTCATAAGCTCCAAAACCTCCTTTGAGTTTTTGGAATCAAGGTTTCCCGTAGGCTCATCCGCCAAAATAACTGCGGGCTTATTGGAAAGTGCCCTTCCTATGGAAACCCTTTGCTGTTGTCCTCCTGAAAGCTGAGAAGGCAGATGATTTCTTCTATCCTTTAGACTTAAGATATCCAACAATTCTTCAATATAATTCTTATCCTGCTTCCTGTTGTCTAAGAGCAGAGGCATCAGTATATTTTCCTCAGCTGTAAGCACAGGTATAAGATTGTATGACTGGAAAACAAAGCCAACCTTTCTTCTTCTCAATATTGAAAGTTCTTTTTCCTTAAGTCCGTATATGTCTACTCCTTCAATAAATACCTTTCCGGAAGTAGGCTTATCCACTCCACCAATCAGGTGAAGAAGCGTACTCTTTCCCGAACCGCTAGGTCCGACTATAGCAACAAATTCACCTTTCTCTACTGAAAAATTGATATTTTCTATAGCGACAACCTCATTATCGCCTTTTCCATATTTTTTAGTTAGATTTTCGACTTTTAATATTTCCATTTTGTGTTACTCCTTTTAATCAGTATTTATATTTTTATTTTAAATATGCAATATTACATATCCATTAAAAACAAAATTACAATTTTGTAATTTTCGCAATAATGCAATTATAAGTTTCAGGACAAAAAAATAACTTCCTTTCATAATTGGAAGTTTTTTGATATTTTAAGCTATTTAAAGTCATTTAAATAATTTTAAGTTTTATAAGCCCATCTCTACCGTATTACCACTTTTGTACCATTTTCTACATATGCGTATATTTCTTCAATATCCTGGTTATACATTCCTATACATCCTGCAGTCCAATCCTTTGGATAATCAGGGATTGCACCGCCATGAATCCCTATATAACTGCCAAGCTTTGTGGTTTGAGGGGGTATTGTCTTGTCCTGATAACTCTTTTTTATCAAATTATATTGTTCTTGGGAGATCATTCCTTTCTCAAGTCCTTCCTCAGCTGCTTCCAAGCCCGGATAGCTCAACATCATCCATCTGCTTCCTAGATATGTTTTAGGAGGATTATATACTTCCTTGCCGCATATATAGAAATTGCCCACCGGTGTTTTATAATCCCCTTCCGTTTCCTTTTTCCCTTCATCTGTCTTTTTACCTGCGGAAATCACATATTGTTTTAGAATTTCCTCATTGTACTTAAAATACAAAGTTCTCTTATCTAGATCAATAAATATATTAAATCCGTCTTTGTTATCAATGTTTTTTCCCTTCAAAATCTCATCTAAAGGTATATCAGGCTTAACACTACGTAGGTGTACTTTTTTAGAGGGTTCCTCATTGTTCTCCCATTTTTTGTCCTCTTTCACAAAAAACTCTTGAGCTTTTTGCTTCGCATAAACAGTAGCATCCTTTACTTCTCTAACATCCTTCAAATTGATAATAACTATGAAAACTGCTATGGCTAAAATCACTGCAGCAATATAGCGTTTTTTCATAACCTCACCTACCTGTCCAATAAAAAACTTTTTACATTTGATACGATTTCTCTAAAATAATAATACGGCTTTAAGTAGTCTACAGTTTTGGACGGAGCACCCTTAGCTTCAAAACCCAGCCTTTTGGATAGCCAAAGTGATCTAAAAACATGGAAATCACTAGTTACAATTACCGCATCCTTAAATCCATGCTTATCCATAATCATTTTGGAATACCTGAGGTTTTCATATGTGCTTGTAGACTTGTCCTCTTCATAAATTGCATCTTCACTAACCCCATTTTTTACAAGCCACTTTTTCATTGCTTTAGCTTCGGTTATAATTTCATCAGGTCCCTGACCGCCGCTTACAATGATATGCTTTGCAATGCCTTCCTTGTACAGCTTCAATGCATTTTCAAGTCTGTACTGCAACGTCAGACTAGGCCCTTCCCCCCATATCTGACATCCTAATACTATCATAACATCTGCATTTTTGGGGGTGGTATTTTTTGCCCCGTTTAATATAAGCAAAAATAATATTAACGAAGGAACTATTATTATAATTAATAAAGCAGCAATTATATTTCTTATGGTCCTAAGAATAGGAAATTTTGTCTTTTGACTTCTGTATTTATGTTTTTTTCGAACTGGTCTCAATAACATCTTGTGTTACCTCCCTCATAAGGCCTACAAGCTGTAATGCTGCATTCTGCCTTTCCGGTTCAATATTTCTTATATCATCCTTTTTATTCCCTGAATTAATGTTCAGGCTTGCCAAATAAGCTCTCTTATCCTTATATGTTTCGTTTCCATTTGTGGTGAAAGCAATCCTGTCATTGCTTTGAGCCCAGGCTATACTGCCATCTAAGTTCATTCCCTGTGTCAACTGCTCTTTATTCGAAGCATCAGGCTTTATTATAAACATATCGTTTTTGCCATTCTCTCCGCCTGAATATGCTATCCATGTTCCGTCAGAAGACCATGATACTCCTAAAATATCCTTCTGACTGTCCAACTCCTTCTTTTCATTGGACGACATATACGAAACAATTAATTTTTGTCCCTTGTCACCTGTCTCATTTTTTACATAAGCTATGCCGCTTCCTGCAGCATTTAGTGCAAACAAACTTACATCAGTATCTATCTGAATAAATTCCTTTTTGAAAAGATCGAGTATATAAAGATCATCCCTGTTTTCTTCAGTTGATGTTCCTATAAATATAAATCTGCATCTTTCCATATCAATAACAGAATCCTTTATACCCTTTATATCGGGAGCCTTTATAGCACCAAAATCCGGCTCTTTCTGTTTTATTGAATCTCCTGTCTTCTTTAACTTTAAACTCCAATCTCCGCTATAATCCAAAAAACCATAAACCTTGGCTCCAAGATATCTGTTCATGTAAATCAACGGGTTTGCCACCAATACCTCATGATCACCATAAAAACAATAGTCGGGAACACCTAATAAAGTGAAAGTTCTCCTTATTTGAGGATTTACCTCAGGCAGTGTCGAAACAGTGTTTTTTTCAAGGTCTGCAAGACTTTTATCATATATGACAAATTTGTTATCTTTTGATATACTAAGCTTTAAATTTTCTTTATATGCACAAGATAATACAAGCTTTTTCTCCTTTGTCCTTATGTCCATGCTATAGAACTCTGCTTCACTGCTGTTTTTATCTTCCCTTATAATAAGCCTTTCACCTGCAAACCCTTCAACATCACCTTTACTTATTTCATTTAATCCTACCAAAAGGCTGTTATTTGAAGTACCCGGACCTTTTATGACAGTCACCTTATTTGAAGAACTGCATCCCGATAGTATAACAACAGCAAGACCTACTACAACAGCCGATAATCTTATATTCAAGTTATATGCCTCCCTCATTGATTATAAATAAATAATACATGATAATTATCATAATTGCTTAAACCACATGTAACAAAATTGTAAAATAATTTCCTGAATATAAAAAGGCCGGAAATTCCAGCCTATATGTCGGTTTAGCTATGCTTTGCCATTTTTAATATACGAGAGTTAAATATTTCATGCAAATTCTTAATATGGAAGTATAATACTTACTTTTGTCCCAGTACCTATCTTGCTGTCAATAATTATGCTGCCATTATGTTTTTCCACTATTTCCTTTGCAATAGAAAGGCCTAGACCATTTCCGCCTATCTCTCTAGATCTTGCTTTATCTACCCTGTAAAAAGGTTCAAATATTTTGTCTAACAAATCTTTCGGTATACCGCAACCTTTATCCTCTATATCCAACCGCACATTCCCTGCATTGTCATACATTTTTACTGTTATTTTCCCTTTTTGGGAGTATTTGATTGCATTGTCCAATATATTTACAACTGCCTGCTTTACTCTTATGGGATCAGCCATCATGGGTTCTAAATGCGACAGATCCGTTTCAATTTCAATATCGAACTTCTTAGCTTTTATGGCCATTTGTCCGACAGTATCCTTAATAAGCCCCACTATATCTATGCTTCTTTTTTCTATTTCAAACTCATATTTCTTAAGGCTGGATAAATCAATAAGATCATCAACCAATCTTTTAAGGCGTTCGGCTGAGCTTTCCAAATACGCTATTGACGTTTCAAATATCCTTTTGTCCTCTCCCTGTTCCTTTAGCAGATCAACATAACCCAAAATTGTTGTAAGCGGAGTTTTAAGCTCATGAGATATATTAGTTACAAAGTTTTTTTGCTTTTCCTGCAAATTTCTAAGCTCAGTAATATCATTTATGATTAAGACAACCCCATTTTTGAGCTCATCATGGTTTAACGGTGTAGCACACACAAGAAGGCTTCTTCCATTTGAATCTATTTCAACAACCACTCTCTTTCTCATATCCCTTACCTTGTTAACAGTGTCATAAACCCAATCATTCATTCCTTGGGCAAAAAGGCTTCTGGCAATTGCATTATCCGCTATTATTTCATTATCACAATTATAGGCAACAACTCCCTCACCCATACTTTCTAGTACCGCACCAAGCTTAGCCTTTTCAAAATCAAGGGAATTTATTTTATTGGCAACCTCATCCATCATCAAATTAAATGTACTTGCTAAAACCCCCAGCTCATCCCTTGTTTTTATATTAATTTTATTGGAATAATCCCCCTTGGATATATTAATGGCAGAACGGTTCAATACCTTTAGAGGCTTAGTAATTGTTCCCGATATAATTATGCTGACAATAAGTATAATTATTGTTCCCGATAAAAAAGCTATAAGAACTAAAATGGATATGTTTCTTTTATTTTTTTCAATATCCGAAAGGGAATTGACAAATAACACTCCGCCAATTATTTTACCGGAATGAATAATCGGAAATGCAAAAAAAAGCTTCTTTTCGCCGTCTACCTCCCGCTGGCTGTATGCCCTGTTACCTCCATCCTTGAAGGCTTCCTCAATCTCAGACAAACTAAAGTCCTGGCTTTCTGAATTATCCGAATCGGCTAAAAGCTTTTTTTGTGCAGAAAATATAACTACCCTAATGCCGGATTCCTTTGACAATCTTGAAGCAAAGTCACCTGCTCTTAAATTGAATTCTCCTTCTATGTTATCAGTATTAGAGTCCGTCAACAGGCTTTGCTTTATGGTCCTTACAGATATTTCCGACTGGTTTACCATGCTGTTTATAAGCATCCCCATGTTAACCCTGTCCACTCCCTCTATCAGAACCAAAGCTACAATAAGAAATGTCAAAAAGAGAACAATCACATTCGTAAATAAAATTTTATGTCTAAGTCCTATTTTCACTAAATCACCACTTTATCATTGTCTGGCCATTTTATATCCAACACCGAATACAGTCTGTATTATGTTTGCACCTGTCCCTTCCCCTTCAACACTTAGCTTCTTTCTAAGCCTCTGAATATGAACGTCAACTGTCCTGGTGTCTCCATAATAATCATATCCCCATACTTTTTCCAAAAGAGCATCCCTTGTAAAAACCTGCTCTATGTGATTCATAAAAAAATATACCAAATCATATTCCTTCGCAGACAGCTCAACCTCATTGCCTGATAGTGTAACTTTTCTCATATCCGCAAATAATTCCAGGGGACCGTTAACAATGTGATTTCCTTCATCTAAAATTTTTGCTTCCTTTGAGACCCTTCTTAGAAGGGCTTTAACCCTGGCCACAAGCTCCCGTGCGTGAAAAGGCTTGGTTATGTAATCATCTGCCCCAAGCTCTAGTCCTAAAACCTTATCAATAAGGTCTGTTTTTGCTGTCAGCATTATAACAGGTATACCCTTTTCATATGTAACCTTTTTACAAATATCATAACCATTAATTTTAGGAAGCATAACATCCAAAATCAGAAGATCCGGATTTATTAAATCAATACTTTTTAAAGCTTCCTCTCCATCCCCTGCAGTGCTTACCTCATAGCCTTCAAGCTCAAGGTTAATTTTCAAAAGATCACAGATGGAAGCTTCATCATCGACTACAAGAATTTTAGGTTTCATGATCCACCACCATAAATTTATATATGAAATTATATCAAACTCAAAGATAATATGAAATGATTAATATTATGAATATAAAAAATCCGGTTTCATCTTTCGATTTGAGGATGAAAACCGGATTTAATTACAAGCTCTTTTTTGATATTATTTTTATTTCAGTTTAAAGTATGCAAATCTATCTGAATACTCAAGACTGTAGTCCTTTGTTATACATAAATAGTTTTCCTGACCTTTTATTATTGGCAATATAACTTTACCCTCATACTTGTAATTAACTACTTCGCCGGCTTTAATCTTTTTTGCAAAGCCTTTGCTATCAGAATTAACAGCCTCAGCTGCTTTCTGCAAACTGCCTTCAAAGCTAAAATCAGTGCCTCCAATAATAGAATCACCTGATGGTGTTTTTGAACCCCTAATATCTAACATAAACGGTTCATATTGATAAGCTTCTCCTGATTCTATCTTTGCATTTGAAACAGTCGCAGCCAAAGTAACTAAAACATACTCTTGATCATCTTTAGGAGTGGCTTTGAATCCCAACTTTGCAATCTCATCAACTGAAATAGGCTCTACTTTCTTCACAGTACAAGTATAATCTGCTGACGCTATAGTGTCTATATATTTCTCAGATGCAGACCACGCAAAAGTTTCTCCGAATTTAACCGGATCTTGTAAAGTACCTGCACTCTTAGAAGTATTCACAGGAGCAGGTGTACTAGAAACTGGTGCTTTTGTTGGAGCAACGCTGGCACTTGGCTGAGTTGTTTGAAGAGGTTCATTCTCATTATAAGGTACACCGGATGACAGCTTGATTGACTGTGTATCAGCTACCCACTCAACTCCAAGACCCACCAAATCGGCAACCGCTCTCAACGGCAAATATGTTCTGCCATTGATTATTACAGGCGAAATCTTTGAACCGTCAGCCTCTTTAAATGATTTTAAATTCCCATCAAAATAGATCTTAATGTTGTCATTTGCTACAGCATCAACTTTTCTTGTTGCACTAACACTCCATACCATACCTGCAGCAATAACGCTTACAGCTAGAGCAATCGCAATACCTGATGAAAATTTCTTAAATTTCTTCATAGTTATCTCCCCCTTTAATAAGTAATTATGCTCAATCGCAATGAGTAACAAAAGATATTTTACCACAGTTTTACTTTTTTATAAAGACTCAATCCCGTTCAAATTAGACAAAATAAGAAAATTATAGGTATTTCTCATCAAGTAGTGCATTAATTCACAAAAAACATCATTATTTCTTTTTTGAAATCATACTGAAAATATGACTTGTGATATGTGTAGCAATGACACAACATTACTACACATATTGTTTTATAGATCAAATATTCTCAATCAGGTAACTGTCTTTTGTATTGCTCATTTGATATTCGATCCATCTTATCTACAATACCCTGTGTATCCATTTCATTGGTATAGAACTCCTCGTAATCGTAATATCCCCCCATATCCTGAGGTCCGTCGGCTGTACCGTACTTAACCAGGTCATTGAGGTAATCCAAACCTTCATTTTCATCATCTTCTCTTTTATTGAGATATTTCCTCCCGAATGGTGCGTCCCACACAAGTTCCTCATTAGGCCTTTCCGATTTCAACATTCCAAGGGTCACTGCCTTGCTTTCCTCGCAATTAATACAGAGTTTTGCTGAAGGAATCGCCTTTAACCTTTCAATGTCAATTTCTTTTCCGCAAAATTCACATTTTCCATACGAACCGTCATAAATTTTGATCAATGCATCTTCAATATCTTGAAGCTCATGTTCTTCATGCACCTTTAATGCGGTGTTGAATTGTACCTGATAAAGCTCAGTACCCATATCTCCGGGATGATTATCATAATTCGAAAGTTCCGTAGGTGAATATTTGTTCTGCTCTGCCGTTTTGTTCTTCTTCATCATTTCAATGGTATGTTGTATCTCGTTCTGCCTTTTTATTAAAGCATCTTTTAAAAAATTTACAATTTTATCATCCATTTATTCTTCCTCCTGCCCTTCTCATGTTTTCCTGGACAATATTTACAATATCTGAAATAAACTCTCCAATTAGAGGCAGTTTCCATCGTACAATTATTTGGAGAAAATATATTACAACAGCACCTAAAAGAGTGAACCCTATGGCAATTCCAAATCCTCTTGACAGGCCTCCTAGAAAATTTGACCATAGCATTTTTCTGGGGTTTTCAAGATAATATACATAATCAACCAGTTTGAATTTCTCCATATTTAATGCAATCTTATCCAGCTTTTTATTTATAACATGAATCAACCTGTTTTTTTCATTCATAATTATCACCATCATTCAATATCCCGCATCATGCTTCTCAAAATCTTTTCTTTAGATGTCAAGTAATTGCATGTAAATATATCCTTCTGAATTATAGCTTCCATATCAGAAACCTTGTGCCTTATTTGCCTTAACGCTTCAGCATCCACAGACTTGCCATCCTCCAAATCCATTTGTGTTAAAATCTCTCCAGTTATTTTGTACATTGCCTCAAGATCACTTTTTAACTCTGTGCTCAATATAATTGACATGTTTTCTCCTTATTAGCTTTTTTTATTTTAATATACCTAAATTTCATATTAATATTTACTTTGGCTGCAGGTTTAATATGGTATACTAAGAATAATCAATTATCAAAAATAAAATATTGTTAAAAAACATTCAATAATATATAATAACACTGGCTTTACGACGAAATTAGCTGAATTGAATCAGTAAAGGAGCTTAATATGAGACCGTTAGAATACAAAGATGGAGTTTTAAGGCTTATTGACCAGACAAAGCTTCCAACACAAAAGGTATATGTTGAATGCACCACATATATTGAAGTTGCTGAAGCAATTAAAAATATGATAGTACGGGGGGCACCCGCCATTGGAGTAACTGCGGCTTATGGTTTAGCTATTGGTGCCCGGTCGGTAAAAACTCAATCCAAAAGTGAATTTTTTACCAATATTGAACAAATATGCAACATATTACGCAGTACACGACCAACAGCTGTGAATCTTTTCTGGGCAATCGACAGAGTTTATAAAACTGCACTTTACAATAAAGAAAAGTCTTTAAATGAAATAAAGGAAGCAATTTTAAATGAAGCTGTAAAAATGGATTGTGAGGATGTAGAAACCAATAAGGCAATTGGAAGAAACGGATTAAGTCTCATAAAGGATAATTATACAATATTAACACATTGCAATGCTGGGGCTCTTGCAACATGCGATTACGGTACAGCACTTGGAGTAATCCGTGCTGCACATGATGCCGGCAAGAATATAAGCGTATTTGCAGATGAAACACGTCCATACTTACAAGGCGCAAGGCTTACAGCCTGGGAACTTACGCAGGACGGTATCCCAGTAACATTAATATGTGACAATATGGCAGGACATTTCATGAAATCAGGCAGCATTGACTGTGTTATAGTAGGTGCCGACAGAATAGCCGCAAACGGTGATACTGCTAATAAAATCGGTACATATTCATTAGCTGTATTGGCACATGAGAATAAAATACACTTTTATGTAGCAGCTCCAGTATCGACCATTGACTTTTTAACTAAATCGGGAGACAGCATTCCTATTGAGGAAAGGTCATCAAGTGAAGTTACACAGATAATGGGAGTTCAAATAGCCCCATCCGGCGTTAAGGTTGCAAACCCTTCATTTGACGTTACTCCCAACAAGTACATCAGTGCAATAATAACAGAAAAAGGTATTATATATCCGCCTTTTAAGGATAATATAGCTATTCTTAATAAGGCATAATTTCAAAATATAATTTCAAAATCATAAATTCACAAATAGAGAAAAAGCCTTTACGGGGCTTTTTTCTTTTCAAATAAATTTATTGAGTTTTCCAACATTGTTGCAGCCTCTGCTCTGGTAACATTCTTATACGGCATAAATGTACTGTCTTTATAACCCTTTATTATTCCTAAATATACAGCGGAAGCAATACTGTCCTTAGACCATTTGGGAATTGTGCTTGAGTCAATAAAATCAATGCTTATGCCTGGCTTTTGCTCAAAACCGAAAGCCCTCACTATCATTGTAACAATTTCACTTCTCGACACCTTTTGCGTCGATCTGAATGAGTTGTCATCATATCCCTTTATAATTCCTTTTTCAACTGCTCTTTGAATATATCCATATGCCCATGAAGGCAATTCATCATCATCTATAAACTTATGTTTTTTGCTGTTTAATGGCTCCAATGCCAATGATTTTATCAACATAACAGTAGCCTCAGCTCTGGTAATCTCTAATTGCGGTCTCATGCTCTTATCAGGATATCCCGATAAAATTCCCCTTTCAAAAAGCTTCATAAGACAGTCCTCTGCCCAATGACCTGTTATATCTTCAAACACAACTTTTTTAATGCCTGGTATCATAACAGGCACTGGAGTTATCACAGGATTATAAGGTGTAGGAGTCACTGTAGTACTTGAAACACTTGGTATTGGTGTATTTGTAGCCACATCATCCCTTGTTCTTCTATCGGCAATTGCACCAGGATTTGCAATATCATTTTTTTCTGTTTGTGAAGGTCCAATATTGCCTGGAGTTTGAGTAACAGTATTGGTCTGGCTTGGATTCGGAGTAGGTTTACCGCGTATTGAAAAATCCATGCCATTTGGACCTAATCCATTAATTATCTCATCAGAAATAACAGTATAGTCATCCGACTTATTACCGCTTAGATAAAGGCACTTCAAGCCCTTCAAATTATTTACAAAACGGAAATCACTTATTTCATTATGATCAATAAGAAGGACACTTAAACTGGTCATTACCGTTAATCCTTGTACCTCAGTTATATTATTATAGCTTAAATACAATTCATTCAATCGTTCATATTCGCATAATATGCTTAATGGATTAACATCATCTATTTGGTTTCTGCTTAGATCCAATATTCTTAGTTCTGGGAGATTCCTTAAGGGATATATGCTTTTTATCCTATTTCCGCTTAAATATAAATTCTCCAGATTAACAAGCTTCCCTACAGTAGTAACGTCTTCAATCTTCTGATTGGTTAAATTTAACATTGTTAGGCTATAAAAATATTGTAAACCTTGAAGACTAACTATATTTTTTCCCTCAGGTACATCAAGGCTCTTAATATCTCTTATTTCATCAAGGTAAATCACTGTCCCCGGATCTTTGTTCAATAATTCTTCCCTGATAATCTTTGCCAAATTTTCATCCGGGAAAAATATCGGTTTTCTGGTTGGTACAGGTGTATAAGTAGGTTGTTCAGTAATAATTAATTCTGTCGGTGTTGGCATCACAGTTGGAACAGTAGATGGCCTAGTAGTTGCAGTAGGGGTTGCAGTAGAAATTGGAGAAGGAGTTGGTGTTATTATCGGCTTTACTGTTGTATGTGACGCTGGTGTTGGTGTTGCATAGGGAGTAGTTGTTGTGCCATATATAGGTGTTGAAGTACTCCAATATGTAGGTATTGAAGTTGCCGTAGGTCTTGAAGTCGGTATCCTTGTTGGGATTGGAGTCTGGGTTATTGCCGGAGTCGGTGTACCTGTCGGAGTCTGGGTTATTGTCGGAGTCTGGGTTATTGCCGGAGTCGGTGTATCTGCAGAAGTTGGCGTGTTTGCCGGAGTTGGTGTAGCCTCTGTAATATCAGTATCTATCAAATTTGGAAAGTATTCTCTTTTTAAAGGAGGCTTCCCATTCTTATTACCTGCAACATACAAAGTAACCAGGCTATATTTCAAAGAATTTATTACAGGTGACCAATTTCTTATATCATTATTATTTAATATTAATGTTTGGACTGAATCGTAACATAGAACTACACTTATATCTTTAATCTCATTATCATTTAACACTAAAGTCTCTACATTCACCAAATTTCCGAGCATAGAAATATCACGAATTTTGTTATCACCCAGGTTCAAATGTTTTAATGATGATAATTGTGCTATCGGGGTTACATCTTCTATTTTATTCCTGCTTAAATCAAGAAATTCCAAACCTGCAAGTTCTTCAAGGCCGGAAATATTCGATATATTATTGCCTGACATTTGAAGGCAAATCAGTCCCTTAAGACTTTTAATCATGGATATATCATTTATGCTATTATCATTGAGGTATAAATAATTAAGCTCAGATAAAAGCTCTATGCCTTTTAGATTGGTTAGTCCAGCATTATCTGCATTTAACTCTCTTATTTCTTTTAACTCTTCAATACTGACTTTATCATTGATGTCCTTATTTAAGGCTTCTCTAACAACTTTGTCTAGTTTTTCATCCTCAAACCTTATATCATCAACAGATTCTGCATATGAACTGTTAGTATCAAATTTCACCGAAGTATAATCGGTCCCCCAAAAATTTAAAAGAGTAAAAAAGGCTAAAAATATACAAATAACCTTCTTAAGTACACGCATAAATACTTCCCCGCAATACAATAATATAATAGATTATTAATAACAGTTTATTTTCAAAAAATAACTGTCAGCTTTAATGTAGTTTACATATTCTTATATTTTTATAATACATTAAATTTTATATTTGTACAAGATAGGTAGATACACATTTTTACAGCCTAATAATATTAAATGGGATCAATCTTTTCATTTATCTTCTAAAATGTAAGATTAATAACACGTATTTAATGTAGATTTAAAAATTGATATAGAAAAACTTACCCTAATGCTTGTTTTTTAAGTCATTTGCAAAATTAAAAGCACAGGGTAAGTAATTTTTTTGTTATACATTAATACTGTAAGTAACTTATAGCCTTTTTTATAAGAGCTTCATCCTCAACAACACATTGAATTACTTCACCGATGGATTTAGGCAATATGAATGTCAGCTTGTTATCCTTAACCTTTTTATCAAAAAACATTCTTTCATATACCTCATCCACATCAATATGGTCAAGCTTAACGGGAAGCCCTATCTTATCCAATGTCTCAACAACTCTTTGCATATGGCTTTCTTCTATCATTTCCATATCACAAGCCATCTTTAAAGCAGCCACCATACCCAAAGACACACATTCACCATGCAAATACTTGAATTCATAAACGCTCTCTATTGCATGGCCTACAGTATGACCGAAGTTAAGTATTGCCCTTAATCCGCTTTCCTTTTCATCCTGTTCAACAACGCTCCCCTTAATGGTGCAGTTTACTTTGGCCAGATATTGAAGAGCATCTTCGTCAAAATTGAATATCTTGCTCACATTATAATCTATAAAATCAAAGAATTCGCTACCCCTGATAATACCATGCTTTACTACCTCTGCCATTCCGGCTTGAATTTCACGAACAGGAAGAGTCTTAAGGGTATTGACATTCAAGTATACAAACTTTGGCTGATAAAAAGCACCGACAATGTTTTTCTTGCCTTCAAAATCAACCCCGACCTTTCCTCCAACACTGCTGTCGGCTTGTGCTAAAAGTGAAGTAGGAATCTGTACAAAGTTAACCCCTCTTAGGAAGGTGGCGGCTGCAAAACCTGTAATGTCCCCTACTACGCCACCTCCAAGGGCTAAAAGCACTGAATTTCTTTCAAACTTGTTATCTATCAGGAACTTATAGATATCCTTAATAGTATCCAGGTTCTTACTTTTCTCGCCGGCTTCAATGACATATTTGTATACATTAAGTCCATTTGACTCCAACGCCTTGATGCAGGCTTCGCCCTGGGCTTTATCCACATTATTATCGGTTATAAGAGCAATCTTGCCGTTTAATTTGGCCAAGGACATGCTTTTTGCCAAATTACTGTAATCAGTTGTAATGTATATGGGATAACTTCTATCTCCCAAATCTATATTAACTTTAATCAACCCAATCACCTTCTTTTAAGCAGACTTTGGGGCCATCATTCCTTACAGGACAGAGCAGCATCTTTCGCAAAGTGTGGGATGCTCTTCATTCTTACCTACACTTTCACTTTGCATCCAGCATCTTTCACATTTTTCACCATCAGCAGGAACAACCACTACCCATATTCCATCCATGTATTCTCCTTTTTGTGCATTAGATGGTACCTCATCGGCTTTCTTAAGCTCAAAGCCTGATGTAATGAATATTGTTGCCAGTTTATCTTCAATGCTTTTTATAAAATCGTATGTCTTTTCATCTGCATAAACTATAACCTTAGCATTCAAAGAAAGCCCTATTATTTTGTCAGTTCTTGCTATCTCAAGTGCTTTAGATACATCGGATCTAAGGTCTAATATTTTATCCCATTTCTCTTCAAGTTTGCTGTCAAGATACTTTTCATTAATTTCAGGCCAGTTGTTAAGCTGTATGCTCTCTTTATCATCGTCTTTTTTATGAGGCATATGCTGCCATATTTCTTCTGAAGTAAATGCCAATACAGGAGCAAGCATTCTAACAAGAGAATCAAGTACCTCATACATTACACTCTGAGCCGCTCTTCTTTCTTTACTGTCTGCTTTAGATGTGTAAAGTCTGTCTTTTATAACGTCAAGATAGAAATTACTCATATCCACAACACAGAAGTTATGAATTGCATGGAACATCATATGGAATTCATAGGAGCCATAAGCTTCATCAACCTTCCTGATAAGCTGTGAAAGTCTCATAAGCGCCCACCTGTCAAGCTCTTCTAAATCTTCATATTTTACCATATCGGTGTCTGGATTAAAATCATATATGTTACCCAATATATATCTGCTGGTATTTCTAATCTTCCTGTACACTTCCGAAAGCTGCTTCAATATTTCTTTAGAAATTCTTATATCGGTTTTATAATCAGAAGATGCCACCCAAAGCCTTAGAATATCAGCGCCATATTCCTTTATTACATCCTCGGGATCTATACCGTTTCCTAATGACTTTGACATCTTTCTTCCCTGTCCGTCAACAACATAACCATGAGTAAGAACTGTCTTAAAAGGTGCTTCTCCTCTGGTAGCAACAGAAGTCAGAAGGGATGATTGGAACCAACCTCTGTGCTGGTCACTTCCTTCAAGATACATATCTGCCGGAGACCTTAAGTCATCTCTTGTTTCAAGAACTGCTGCATGGCTTGAACCGGAATCAAACCATACGTCCATTATATCATTTTCCTTTTCAAATTCAGAACAGCCGCATTTACATTTTGTCCCAGCTGGTAATATGTCTTTAGAATCAACTTCATACCATGAGTCAGAGCCTTTTTCTTTAAAGAGTGCTGCGACTGCAGCAATTGACTCATCATTTATAAGCTCCTGGCCGCAATCCTTACAATAGAATATGGGAATAGGCACACCCCAGATTCTCTGTCTTGAGATACACCAGTCGCCTCTGTCTCTAACCATATTGGTTATTCTCTCTTCGCCCCATTCAGGTATCCATCTTACACCCTTTATTTTTTCCAAAGCTTCATTTCTAAATCCTTCAACTGAAGCAAACCACTGCTCTGTAGCCCTGAATATTATAGGATCCTTGCATCTCCAGCAATGTGGATATTGGTGAACTATTTTTTCCGATGCAAGAAGAAGATTTAAGCCTTTAAGCTCTTCTATGATGGCAGCATTGGATTTTTCATAGTAAAGGCCTGCAAATTTACCTGCTTCTGAAGTCAAATAGCCCTTATCATCAACAGGTACTATAACAGGGATCTTATATTTCTGACATACCTGGAAGTCCTCGGCACCATGTCCAGGAGCAGTATGAACGCATCCTGTACCTGCTTCTAGAGTTACATGATCTCCTAATATGACAATTGAGTATCTATCAAGGAAAGGATGTGAACACAAAACTCCTTCAACATCGCTTCCCATAAGCTTTGCAACGATTTCATAATTTTCTATGCCAGCAGCTTTCATAACATTTTCAACAAGATCCACTGCCACTACATAATATTCATTTCCAACCTTTACAATTCCATACTCAAAATCAGCATTCAAACAGATGGCCAAATTGCCCGGCAAAGTCCATGTTGTAGTTGTCCATATAACAAAGTATACATTGTCTGTAGTACCGATAGCATTTTTTATAACACCTTTATCATCCTTTACAGGGAACTTCACATATATGGAAACTGTAGTGTCCTCAGCATACTCAATTTCAGCTTCTGCCAATGCTGTCTCACAATCGGGGCACCAATAAACAGGTCTTAATCCTTTATATATATACCCCTTCTTTGCCATATCACCAAAAACCTCAATCTGCTTTGCTTCATACTCAGGCTTTAAAGTAATATATGGGTTTTCCCAATCTCCTCTAACACCCAGTCTCTTAAATGCATTCCTTTGCAAATCCAGATATTTTAATGCAAATCCCTTACATGCCTGTCTGAACTTAACAGGGCCAACTTCATGCCTTTTTAAGCCTAATTCTTTAATAGCCCTTTGCTCAATGGGAAGGCCATGGGTATCCCAACCTGGAATATATGGCGTCTCGTAACCTGTCATGCTGTAATACTTTACAACTATGTCCTTCAATATCTTATTCAGAGATGTCCCTAAATGTATTCCTCCATTTGCATAAGGAGGTCCATCATGAAGAATAAACTTAGGCTTTCCTGCATTCTTTTTCAACTGCTTATGATAAATATCCATCTCTTCCCACTTTTTCAATATATCAGGCTCCTTCTGGGGAAGATTTGCCCTCATAGAAAAATTGGTTTGTGGTAGATTTAGTGTTTTTCCATAGTCAACTGACATACTAACTCGCCTCCAATAAATTTTATATACAAATAATAAACCCTCTCAATCCTTATAAGGGACGAGAGGGTAATTTACTCACGCGGTTCCACCCAAATTATTGCTATAAACTTATAAATATAGCAATCACTTGTTAAAATAACGGCTTTTACCGGCACTCCTTACTCATATATGACATTTGATGTTTCAGGATGCAACTCATGGATGATTTTCAAAAGTTAACCCTGCAGACTCCCACCAAACTCTGCTCTCTTTGAGGGTATAGCTTTTTACTCTTTCCAGTCATAGTCTTTAAAAAGTATTTTTTTGTATTATACATCCTATCATCACCAGATGTCAAGAAATTTCATCTTCAATCTCAGCAGTCTGTTTCAGCATTTCCATCTGTGATTGAAGCATAGCCTCAGCCCTGCTTTTATAAATCTGAAGCTTTTTTCTTGTTTCCTCATATTCGTATTTTATGCGAATAACCTGTTCATTGGCACTTTCTATAAGCTTTTGCGCTTTCAGCTCAGCTTCCTTGCATATATTTTCAGCCTTTTCATATGCATTTCTCTTTATTTCCTCCGCAGTCTGCTGTGCTATAAGAAGTGTGCTTTGCAATGACTCTTCTATCTTTTTATAGTGCATCACATTTTCATTCAAAACATTGAGCTTATCTTTAAGCTCCATATTTTCATGTATAAGACCACTATAATCCTCGATAATTTTATCAAAGGTTTCATCGACCTCAAGTTCGTTATAACCCCTCACCAAGCTTTTGCCAAAGGTAATGTTCTTTAGTTCATTTGGAGTATAATTCATCCGCAATAACCTCCTTACAAATACTTTAGCAGGGTAATGCTTATCCTTCCTTTTTTTGTCATAGCACCTATCTTGTCAACAATCAGTCTTCCCTTTCCTCTTATTGATATAGTATCGCCTTCACTTACCTGTTTTGTAAGGCTGGTGGTCTTTTCCCAATTCAAAGAAACCTTTTCGGCTTTTATGAATTCCCCGATCTTGCTTCTGGAAATTCCAAAGCCCGAACTAGCTACACAGTCAAGCCTTAATGAGGCTACTGTTGCTTTGATCTCACGAAAGCTTGGGCCCTTGAACTGGATATCACCAACATCTCTCAAAGTCACTTCCACATTTGCATTACCGACTTTTAAAAGATTGTATTCCAAGTACTCTGCTATTTCATCGATAACTATTATCCTGCAAATATCATCTTCCAATAAAATATCTCCAATTTTTTCTCTTTTAATACCTAATCCCATCAATGAACCTAAAAAATCACGATGAGTGAGAGTTACGCGGCTCTTAGTTTTAACCTCAATAATTTTCAGTGGGTATTCGAAGCTTTGAAAATCTGACAGTGACATGCCTTGCGGGCAGAAAATGACAATCTCCCGTTCTGCCCCAGAGTATCCGCCATAAAAGACGCAATTGACCTGTGAACCGGCTGCAATTGACTTTTTGATAATATTAGACTGGTATGGATCTAAAAAATCCGTACTTGTTATACAATGTGAATTTTGAGCCTTTACGGCTTTATCTATTATTTTAGATACAAATATTTTGTCATCTATTCCAGTAATTTTTTTTAATATTGCTTCTCTGTTAATCATAAACTATATTATCGACGAAATTGCCTGTACCCCAAATATGGAAGACACAAATGAAGCTAATATCCATATCAATACAATGGCAATAATAGGGGATATATCAATCATTGAATTTCTCCCCCATTCAGTCCTTCCTAAAAATGCCTTTATTGGAGCCAGAACCGGCTCTGTTATCTGATACAATATATCAACAAACTTATTATCCTGACTAATTGGCAAAAATGAAAGCAAAGCTCTTAAGATAACAGCATACTTCAAAATTTGCAGTACTATTATTATTGCCATACCTATTACATTAAAAAGCTGCATCAGAAGCCTCCATTATTTTGCCCAGGAAAATACGCCCTTATTTCTAAGTTCTTCTTTAAAATCGGCCATTATATCAACATTGTTAGGTGCTATTATAAAGATATTTGAAGATACCCTTTGTATGCTGCCGTCTAAAGCATATACAGCACCGCTTAAGAAGTCCACAACCCTGCGTGCACTTTCCTTTTCAAGACCTTCCAAATTAACAACTATAGGCTTTTTGTTTTTAAGATGGTCTCCAATATTTTGTGCATCTTCAAAATTTTCAGGCTGCATAACAACAAGCTTGTACTGTGATGTAGAATGGATGTTTACGACTTTGTTTTGCTGGGCTTTCCTGCCGGAATTAAAAAACTGAGGCTGCTCAATTTCTTCCTTTTCGTATTCCTTTTCATCAAGCAGTTCATCTTCCTCTTCGGCTTCCCATCCAACAAAATTAAGAACTTTGTTTAACAATTTAGCCATGGTTTTTTCCTCCTGTTTTATCATTTGTAATTATGTAAAAAATCATTTGTAATTTATATAAAATCAACTTATTTTTAACCTTTGACATTAAAACACAATCAATATATGCTCTGCCAAATGCTAAAATACATTGATTTATATTTTCATTATGTTAAATTATATTTAATTATTTAATCGTCGCTCAACATAGAATTATCTTTTACCAAATATGGCCGTACCGATTCTAACTATATTGGCTCCCTCCTCAATAGCTGCTTCAAAATCGTTACTCATGCCCATAGATAAAAGCTCCATATCTATATTATCAATATTTTCTTCACGTATGTCAACAAATATTTTATATAATTCCCTGAAAACAGGTCTTACTTCTTCAATATTTTGTAAAAACGGTGCTATTGTCATGAGCCCTTTTACCTTAACTGCATCAAATTTATTGATCTCTTTCAGGAAACTTTTCACCTCATTTATGGATAAACCGAATTTGCTTTCTTCCTCTGCAACGTTGACCTGGACAAGAATATCTAAAATCCTTCCTGCCTTTTCGGCTCTCTTTTGTATCTCCTGCACCAGTTCCAACCTGTCCACAGAGTGAATAAGGTTTACCTTATCAACTATATATTTAACTTTATTAGTTTGTAAATGTCCAATAAGATCCCATTTACAATCCCTATTAACATTATCGTACTTTTCACACAATTCCTGAACCCTATTTTCACCTAAAATATTAAGTCCCTCATCAATTGCACAATTTATTTTTTCTACAGGAACTGTTTTTGTCACTGCAATTATTTTAATATCTTGAGGATTCCTTCCTGCTCTTTGTGCTGCTAAAGCTACCCTTCTTCTGACCTCTTCAATATTTCTTTTTATATAATCAAATTCCCCTGTCATTTTATTATCAGCTGCCCTTCTTTAATGTTTGTCGGATTTATAACATAAATATCATAAAGGCTGACTTGTTTATCCTTATCATCACTGGTTATAATGGCAAACTCCCCATTCCTTCCAACAATCCTGACATTTCTAATGCTTGCCTCATTAACCTTTACAAGTACAATTTTAGCTTTTTTGCCGTCAGGACTTATATCAAAAAGACTTTTATTAGATACCTCAAGGCCTTCATATGAATTTTTGATAACATCAATATTGATTTTTCTTAAAAACGTGGTATCGCTAAGTGCTTTGTCCGTCTTAAATACAACAGTACAGTAGTCTCCAACAGGATCTGAAATACTTGTAGGAACAGCATTTACCACCTTATTGATATCATTTATCCTTATATTAACATTATTACCTAAGTATAGCATATCCGCTTTTTTCTTGTCCATAGCAACGACTATATACATGTAAATGCCCTTTATAATCTTTGCAAAGGGCTTATTTATCTCTACATTCCCCACATTCACCAATGGTTTTATTTCTTTTTTGGAAAGCTCAATAATATCATCGGCTTTTATACTGCCAATATCCTTTGGGTTAAACAATTGCTCAAATCCATCGATATTGTATGAAATTATACCCGGCGAGTTACCGTATATTTGTTTGGTACCGCTATTAATCTGTGCCTGTAAATTATTCCTTTGAAGCTTCAATGCATCTATTTCGCTGTCGGAAGTACCCATGCTGCCTAAAATTTCGGCCCTTTTATGGATAATATCATCAATTTCATGTCTTACATCTTCCAACTTATCATAATTGTTTTCATTGCAGGCTACAGCTATAGAAACAACCTTCTCGGAGATGTTATTTTCAAGTTTTATTAGATCCTGAGAGAACAACCCTTCCTTTTCGCTCTTGTCTTTCTGCAGTTGGAGAATTTTTGAGTCAAGCTCGGAAAGTTTCTCCAGATCTTTTGCAGATGTACCCTTTAAAATAGTTGCAACCTTACATTTAGCAGGTACTTTCTCTCCCTCACCAACTTCAGGTATATATTTACCCTCAAAAGGCGACTCTATAAGCTCCTCATCCCTTATTATAAAACCATCAACATTAAATGAATCCTCAACAATACCTGACCTTATAATATCCGTAGGAATATCCTTACCGTAAATCCAGTGAAACAGTGATGGAATATACATGAGTAAAAACAAAAAAATCATCAGGGCACCAAGCTTAATACCCTTTTTTTTATCTCCTTCCTGCATAATCCACCTCCATTTTGACAAATATCATTCTTAAACCGCTAATGTAAAATCTATTATTTTCAGCATAATCTATATTTTAACAATGCCAAGTTCAAGAAGCTTCTGCACTGCCATAATTACTCCAAGCTTAACATGCTCATATACAAGCCCGCCCTGCATATATGCTATGTAAGGTTCCTTTATGGGTGCATCGGCACTCAATTCAATTGATGCTCCCTGTATAAAAGTGCCGGCCGCCATAATAACAGGAGAATCATATCCCGGCATGTCCCATGGCTGAGGTGTAACAAAAGCATCAACAGGAGAGCCTTTTTGAATGCCTTGACAAAAAGCTATAAGGCTTTCTGCATCATTAAACCTGATTGCTTGGATTATATCTCCCCTTTTTTCCTCAGGACCAGGTGATGATACCATTCCAATCCTTCTCATCATTTCAGCACAATATACGGCTCCTTTTAAGCTTTCTGCAACTACATGGGGTGCCATAAAAAGACCCTGGAATAAAATCCTGTTATGTCCCAATGTTGATCCCACATGCTTTCCAAGTCCCGGACATGTAAGCCTATAAGCCGCTTTTTCAACATATTCCTTTTTACCGACAATATATCCGCCCGTAGGTGCCAATCCCCCTCCGGGATTTTTTATAAGAGAACCGGCAACTATATCGGCCCCTACCTCGGTTGGTTCCTTCTCCTCTACAAACTCGCCATAACAGTTGTCAACCATAACTATTATATCACTCTTCAATGCCTTAATAAAGCTGATTACCTTTTCCATATTATCAAGTTTAATTGAACTTCTCCAGCTATATCCTCTTGAGCGTTGAATCAGAACCATCCTTGTCTTATTGGAAATCGCCGCCTTTATACCCTCCATATCGATATCCCCATCAGGCAGCAAATCAACCTGATTATACGTTATTCCAAACTCCTTTAGAGAGCCACCGCCTTCTCCTCTTATTCCTATAACCTCTTCCAATGTATCGTAAGGTTTTCCTGTTATACATAAAAGTTCATCACCGGGCCTTAAATTACCGAACAAACATACGGCAAGTGCCTGTGTTCCCGAAACAATATTATGCCTAACAAGTGCGTCCTCAGCTCTAAAAACATGAGCATATACCGAATCTAAAACTTCCCTTCCTCTATCATCATAACCGTAGCCGGTGGTTCCTCCAAAATGAGAATCACTAACTTTGTTGGACTGCATAGCTTTAATAACCTTAAGCTGGTTGTATTCTCTTACCGATTCTATAGATTTAAACAGATTCTCAATTTCCTTTTCTGCCATATTTGATATTCTTAAAACACTCTCATCAATACCAAATTCACTTTTTAAAAATGCCTCAGACTTAAAACTCATATTTTCCACTCACTTTCAATTTTTGCTTCAATAATATTCAATCTTCTTCAAAATACCTATTCATTTTATACAACAGCAAGAACAATTTCAACCTCAAAAATTAATTGATTGATTTTACATGTCATTGTCTTTATAATTACTTTATAATTATCTGAAAAGAAATTATGGATTGTAATTAATTGAAAAGGTGATTTGGATTGATTCTAAAATATACAGTGCTTCCTGAGGATAACGGCAAAAAGCTTAAGTCAATATTGAAAAACAAAATGGGACTTTCGGAAAGGTTGATAAAAAGACTTAAAAACAACCGAAAAATATTGGTAAATTCATGCTTAACCTATGTAAATCACGATGTTTCTTCAGGCGAAACAGTTGAAGTACATATAGATTTTGTGGAAACTGCCGATGAAATTGTTCCCGAAGATGTACCTATTGACATAATATATGAAGACGAATACCTCATTGCATTAAACAAGCAACCGGGCATTGTGGTTCATCCGACTTGCAGTCATCCTTCAAGGACTATTGCCAATGGAGTGATGCTTCATTATTTAAACAACAATGAGCATAAAAAAATTCGCCCGGTGAGCAGACTTGACAGGGATACATCAGGGGTAATAGTATTTGCAAAAAATGAATTCATCCAGCAATCACTTATAAAACAAATGCATGAAAACTGCTATATTAAAGAATATATAGGGGTTGTATCGGGAATTGTAGCAAACACTTCCGGAACAATCGACCTTCCCATTGCAAGAAAACCCGGCAGCATAATGTTAAGGCATATTTCGGAGGATGGAGATAGAGCCGTCACCCATTATACCGTACTAAAGCACCTTAAAGATGCAACATTACTTAGATTTCGTCTCGAAACAGGACGTACACACCAGATAAGAGTTCACTGCCAGGCAATCGGTCATCCGTTGATAGGTGATACATTATACTCTGATTCAAATGCTGACAACCTATTAATAGGAAGGCAAGCACTTCATTCAATTGAGACTGTTTTTACCCATCCGGTTTTTAATAGTCAAATCCGTTTAACCGCAAGTATTCCCCAAGATATTAAAAATCTAATTGATGCAAAAACACTTTTAATATAATTGGTTTGGGAAATGAATAATCGAATGTTTACATATTTTAACATTAATGTTATTATATATATACACTCTGAATCAGATACTAATTGAAGCTTGAAAAAGAATTGGTTGGAGGCATAAAATGGATGTACTAAAGGAAAGATACACAATAACAGAATTAAGCCAATATCTAAACGTTACAGACCATACTCTAAGATTTTATGAAAAGGAATTTCAGATAAAAGTTCCAAAGGATGAGCGTGGAAGAAGATATTATACTACCGAACTTGCAAATATTATGTATCAAATAAAAACAATGCGGGACGAAGGCCTTGAGATCAAAGCTATCCGTAAAATTTTACAAAGAGAAAATGTTATCGAGACACCGGAAGTTATTAATTCTGAAGTGTCATTAACAGTTCCTAATAAAATCAATGAAGCCGCACTTGCTGAGTTTAAAAGTATTTTTATGGCATTGAAGGATGAAATTTCATGCACAGTCAGCAACGAATTTTCTTTGACTAAGGAACATATATCGAAGGAGCTTACAAAAAACAAATTGGAACTTGGTGCATGTATAGAAAATAATATGCGTAAGCTTGAGACAAAGATGGATAAGCATTTTCAAGATGTGGACGATTGTTTGTCTAAATGGAGAAAGAAAAATCAATCAGGAATATTCAAGAAGCTTATAGGCAAGGCATTCCAAAAGAGTATTCTTTAAAAATGTATAATCCCCTCTGAAATATTATATTTTTAAAATGTGTGATAAAGAATGGTATATACCGTTCTTTGTCGCATATTATTTAAACTATATTAGCTGTGATATTACTCTTAATTTGATAGCCCAAATATCTCCTAATACACATATAGCATGTCCCATATCTGTAGTCCTGCTTTCACGCTGTAAAAATCATTTGATACATCATCATAAATAAAGAGAATTCTACTGTCAAACTTATTAGAATTAGGATCTTTATCAATGGCATCAATGAAATAATATGGTCCCTTTGCTTTTAGTATATTTACAATTTTTATATTATCTTTTAAAAACAAAATATTTTCGTCTTTGAACTTATAAAGCTGATACGATTTACTTTCCTTATTCAAGCCGCTTATAAACAAATTGCCGTTAAACTCATTCCAATACTCGGCATCAAAATTGCCTAACTGCTCTAAAAGCTGAGATTTTAGCGAATATACCTTGTTTCTTTTACCTGAACTTTCATAGCCTGTGAATATTAAACTACTATTGAGGTCAGACCATCTTTTTGTTTCAAATCCCACAACAAGATTGGATATTTCCAATCCGTTCTGCATGATAATAGTATTCCTTTCTGTACCGTCCAACCTGTTTTTATCCTTCACATCTATAAAAGTTTTGTCTCCTGAAGAAACAGTATTATTAATTTTAACTATGTCTACAAGCTTATTAATGTTCAACCCATCATAGGTATATAATATATTATCTGATGTTTCGGCATCCTTTCCCAATGCCAATAAAAGATTGTTTTCAAGCCTTATATCCATTGGTACAAATTTTTGTATCAGCTTTCTATATGTACCCAGATTCATAGTAATATATGAAACATTTTTAACTTCAGCCAAATCCGAAGTTACAATATTGGAAACTTCTATAATTCCTCCTTGCTGTGCAATAAAGTTTGCAGGTTTGCTGATTGAAGAATAATCCTCATTATAATAGTATGCATTAGATGCAGTTCCCAAATATAACCTATTATTGAATACTCGAATATAATTTACGATATACTGAACTTTTGCACCTATGTCCTGAAAAACCACCCGTATGGGTTTGTTGTCATCCACAATGCATAAATTGTTTTTAATTACGGCAAGCAATCTGCCTTTAAACATAAATACCTTGCGAATATCCACATCAGCATCATCCAAAAACACATTAAAAGCAGACGGGGAAACCCCGTATCCGTCATAAACCACAAGAGGCTTTTTACTTCCCTCCTGCTCGTTGCAGGTAATGTAAACATAGTTGTCGTCCATTGCATAATCGGCAATAATAAAGCCATCCTTTAATATAGTGGGCTCCCATGAGTTCTCGTCTATAACAACAACAGAATATCTCCTGTTATTATCATACTTGCTTATAACAAGCTTATTTTTAAATATAAAGTACTTTCCAACAAAGAAATTATCCCTTACAATATATAATGATTTGCCGTCAAATCTGCATAGCATATCATATTGCTTAACCCTGTCATATCCAAGTATAACAAGATTATCATTATATTCAAAGCATTCCTTTATTTCAAAATTTTCCATCAATGACTGCAGCCCATTCTCTCTCAAAATATAAAGTCCTTTATTGCTTTTGCTTTGATCGTCCACTGTTAAAAACACTTGTCCCTTATATGTATACCAGTTTTGTATGTCTTTATTTCCCATCGAAATATTCGTAATCTGTTCTCCGTCATATGTATATAAAGTATTTTGACCGTTGTTTTTATCAAAATATAATACTTTTCCCGTATCAAATTTTCCAAATTGTGTTATATGAATTGTTTTTTCCTTTTGATCCCAAGAAACCAATGCTCCGGAGCACTCGGAAACAAACCTTAGAGGTACCACGGTCCTCCCTGACACAATCTTTGGTGTAACTGACAGTATCTTAGTCTCACCATTTACTTCAGCATAGATACTATTTATTTTTAATATTATTGTTGTAGATTGATTTGAAGATGTAATTGTTTTAGTCTTACTATCCCATTGAACGCTATATCCTAATTCCTCAAGGATAGTTCTAAACGGAATCAGGGTCGTATTATTTTGGATAAAGGGAGCCAAATCAACGGTTTTAGTTTCATCTTGAGATGTATATTTTGTAGATCCTATTTTAAAAAGCAGATCTACAAATGATGAATCTGCATAACACTGACCATTTATTATAAAGAACATAAAAAAAATGTATGTAATAAGCAATGCTTTAAATAAATAAAATTTTCTTTTATTTATTTTATATTCCATTCCAAAAACTACCTCCCCAAACCCACTTATGCATATCGACCATTACTAAGTTAACATATAAAAATATCAAAGTCAATTGAAAACCTTGAATTTCAATGTTTTGCAGCTCATTTCAAATATACCCATACAAACATAACATTGCTTTACATGAATAGAAACCATCTTTCCAATAACCAAACTTAAGTTATTTGAAAGATGGTTCCTATATAAAAATCAGCTAGCTTTTATATTAATATTTTAATATTCAGATTGTTCTGCTTTCATAATAAGAACTACACTGAGATTTCCATTCCTGCATCTTATTTCATCTATAAAATCCTTTTCATTGGCTTCAAATCTTAAATTAACCATATAAACAAGCTCAAAAAGCGAACCTAACTCAGTAGTCTTTACCCTTCTTAATTCATGAGTTATTGTATATTTTTCTAAAACTTCATCAAAAACTCCATGATAATCAAGGTCTTCCGGTATTACTATCTTAAGAGTTTTTTCATGGCTCTTGTTTGAACCGAAGTTGGAAAGCGACAAAATCGCCATAAGTAAACATAAAATCACAGTAAACAAGGTAGCGTAGCCATACAAACCTACTCCACAAGCCAAACCTGCTGCCATTGTGAAGAATACATAGGCTATGTCCTTTGGGTCTCCTGCCTGACTTCTGAAACGAATAATGGAAAACGCTCCTGCAAGGCCGAATGCACGTGCTACATTATTACCGATTAAAAGTATTATTATGGCTATAATGGGTGATATCATTATAAGTGTCAATATAAAGTTCTGATTATGAGTCTTTCTTGAATTTGTTTTTATATAAGTTATACTGATTATCATTCCTAGTATAAAAGCTATAATCAAAGTAAATATTGCACTCCAAAATGTAAGATTCGCGTGTTCCGGCGAATTGAATATGGATTCAAACATTTACATTGTTCACCCCCTAGAAATTTTACTTAATATGCACCATTTCAATATCCCTTAAATCACCATCCTTTATAATATTCGTATATCGTGCTTGTCCATAGATACAACCCTTTCTAAATAAACTCCTTTCTAAATTATATTATCTAATATGTAAGCACATTCTAAATCGGCCTGCATTTGTATGCAACTGGAATATTACGGCACATATTGCAACATAATTTCCTGTAACAACTTTAACAGTACAAAATCACTTGCGATTATGTACTGTTAAATGCAAACCAACAATATTTAATATTATAATTATACAGTATTATTATTGGTTTTAAATACATTTCACATTAAATTTTTTACTTAAGTAAAATTTTTACACGTTATTGACGTTAAATATCAACACTTTCTATATATCCAATAAAAACGCATTGTGATTTAGTACATTTATAATTTTCCCTGCACACAATCCTGTTAATAAACCTCCGACAACAGCAGAAACTGCCAGTATGGGAAAATACCCCAACGAAACCAAGAAACTTTTAGTTATTATCCCTACTACTACAAGTTGTCCTATATTATGGAAAAACGCTCCTGTTATGCTTATAAAAACAGTGCTTAATTTATCTTTAAAAAGTCTTATAAGCAAGAACATAACCAGAAAGCTCAATATCCCTCCCGACAGGCTATACCACATACTAATAATATTCCCTGCAAAGAATCCAGTAAGAACTACCCTTAAAATAACCAACATGAGGCATTCTTTGAAGTTGAGAAAATATAATGCTGTCAATGTTATTATATTTGCCAATCCCAATTTAACTCCAGGCACCACTACAGGAACAGGTATAAATTGTTCCACGTAACCGATTACCAATGCTAAAGACAGCAAAATAGCCATAAATACCGTTTTTTTAATTTTTCTATTGCCGTTATTTTGAAACTGCATCTATTTCACCTATCTCTTCTTTTCCCGCTATTTCCACATGAACTTTTGCAGGAAGACAAACTATATTCTGTATTGTTTTACTAATCCATCCCATATGGACACAAACATTGTCAGGGCAGCTGGCCTCTTTCATTCTTACCTTGCCCCTGTCAATTAATACAATGTTCTTACCGTATTCAGTGTCTATCTTTACTTCTTCATACGTATCGATATCAACACTTTTAAAAAGCTTTCCCTCAATAAATATGTTGACTGTTTTCTTATGGCCTTCATCAAGCCTGTTTAAATATATGTTCAGACCATATACCCCACATGCAATTATAAGAATAATGCCTATCAGTATTAATTCTTTCTTTCTCATAATGCTTCCCTCTTTATCAATCAACTTTTAACATTAACTATCCAATGACAGTATATAAATCCGATGTCAATTGAAATTTATCTTTCAATTCATTTGAGATGTATATTTTATTATCCTTTGTAACAAAGATGCACCCTGTTCCCGGTAAGGAATCAATGAGCTTCATGCCTTCTTCAACCCCCAAAACAAAACATGCAGTAGATAATGCATCTGCATCTTCAGATATATCGGATACAATTGTTACCGACATCACTTCATTGTCACAGGGATAACCTGTCTTGCCGTCAAAAATATGATGATACCTTACATTATTTTCTATGAAAAATCTCTCATATGCACCTGATGTAACTATGGTACTGTCTGATACACTCAATACTCCCAAATAATCGTTTCTTTCACTGTATGGGTCTTGAATTCCTACTTTCCACTCTGTGCCATCTGTCTTTTTGCCATGGGCAATGATATTGCCTCCCAAATCAATAATGGCACTTCTCACATTATTCTCCTCCAATATGCGTTTTATTTCGTCCGCAGCATGACCTTTTGCAATTCCACCTAAATCCAGTGCCATGCCTTTATCTTTAAGAAATATGCTCTGATTTTCACTATCTATTATAATTTTTTTATAACCTGTCAATTGAAGGGCCTTTGTTATCTCAGATTTGTCGGGTACCCTTTGATTTTCTGTTCCAATACCCCAGAGTTTAATTACAGGTCCAAGACTTATGTCGAATGCTCCCCCCGATAATTCACAAAAATTTACAGCCTTTTTTACGAGCTTAAATGTCTCCTCCGATACTTTTATGGGTGTATCTCCTGCATTGTTATTTATATTGGAGATCTCACTATTTTCAATATTTACAGACATTTTATTTTCAATGTCATTAAGCCTCTCAAACAAAATATCCAAAAGCTCTTTCGAATCGTGGTCAAAAATTTTGATTTTATTTATGGTACCTAATGCATAATCGGTTCTCTCATAAATTTTCTCTTCTTTATCCGATATACAGCCACTGCATATGAAAATAAATAAAAATGATAAAATAATAATTTTAGTTTTACATTTCATGAAATGAATCATTAATAATTCTCCTTCATTTTTCTCATTTCAATAATACTATATTATTTCAATAATTCCCATACTTGGTTCTAATGCAAAAACCCCATTACCTTTTTCTCAAAGTAATGAGGTTCGCAATATCGTAAGTAATATCTCATGCATCTTTTATGATAAGCGGCTTTCAAAATCTTCGTAGCCGAATTTTTTTATTATCTTAATACCCTCTTTTTCAGTATACAGTGCTATGGAAGGCAGACCTACGCCATTAAATGTGTTGTTTTTCACCATAGTGTAGTGGGCCATATCGCAGAAGACCAATCTGTCACCCTGCTTTAACGGCTCTTTAAACGAATAGTCCCCGATAATGTCTCCTGCAAGGCATGTTAGACCTCCTAGTCTATAAACATGGGGATATTCATCCGGTTTACCTGCACCTATGATATTCGGCCTGTAAGGCATCTCTATAACATCAGGCATATGGCAAGCTGCTGAAGTATCCAAAATAGCTATATCCATTCCATTGTTGACTATATCTAAAACCTTTGCTACAAGATAACCCGTGTTTAATGCAATGGCTTCTCCAGGCTCAAGGTATACATCGACACCGTACTTGTCCTTAAAAAACATAATACATTTTACAAGGGTTTCAATATCATAATCCGGCCTCGTAATATGATGTCCTCCGCCTAAGTTGATCCATTTCATCTTTTTGATATACTCACCGAACTTCTCGTCAACTACTTTTATGGTACGCTCCAGTGTATCTGAATTCTGCTCGCACATTGTATGAAAGTGCAGCCCGTCAATACCGTCAAGCTCTTCAGGCTTAAAATTCGACAAGGTCACTCCAAGCCGTGAATATTTATAGCATGGGTTATAAATAGGCACCTCAATCTCCGAATACTCAGGGTTTACACGAATACCGCACTCTATTTTCTTGTCAGCACCTTTAACTTTGGCTTTATACCTTTTCCATTGATCGAATGAATTAAAAACAATATGGTCGCAATACCTGATTATCTCGTCAAACTCCTCGTCAATATAAGCCGGAGCATAGATATGGACTTCTTTTCCCATCCTTTCATAGCCAAGTCTCGCTTCAAAGAGAGAGCTTGATGTAACTCCCTTAAGATATTTTCCTATGGTAGGGAATACCGAAAACATGGAAAAGCCTTTTAATGCAAGCAAAATACTGCAACCTGTGCGTTCCTGCACTTTGTTCAAAATTTCAAGGTTTTTTATTAAAAGCCTTTCATCCACAATATAACAAGGCGTTGGAAGTGCCTTAATATCTATATCAATACTCATATCTTAACCTCAATCCAGTAGTGTAGGTGAAAAATCTTCCTTCCATGGAAGTCCGCATTTGTTAAGCTCGTCCATAAAAGGATCAGGATCAAATTCTTCAACATTGAAAACACCAGGCTTTTTCCATATGCCCTGCAGCATCAATTTGGCACCAATCATTGCCGGAACACCTGTTGTATATGATATTGCCTGTGAACCAACCTCACGATAGCACTCTTGATGGTCGCAAACATTGTAAACATAGTATGTTTTGGGCTTACCATCCTTTGTTCCCTGAATGATACATCCAATATTTGTCTTTCCTTTAGTCCTAGGTCCAAGGGATCCCGGATCAGGAAGAACAGCCTTTAAAAACTGCAGAGGAACAATCTCTTTGCCTTCGAAATTTATCGGCTCAATTGATGTCATACCCACATTCTGAAGTACAGTCAAATGATTTATATAGTTGTCGGAAAATGTCATCCAAAATCTAATTCTTTTAACTCCCTTTATATTAACTGCCAATGACTCAAGTTCTTCATGATATAAAAGATATATATTCTTAGGACCTATCTCAGGAAGATCGTAAACACGTTTGTACTCTAACGGCTCTGTTTCCTTCCACTGACCGTTTTCATAGAACCTGCCCTTTGCTGTTATTTCACGAATGTTTATTTCGGGATTAAAGTTGGTTGCAAAAGGATAACCATGGTCTCCTGCATTAGCATCAACTATATCAATATAGTCGATCTGGTCAAAATGATGTTTCTGAGCATATGCACAGAACACACCAGTTACACCGGGATCAAAACCGCATCCTAGCAAAGCCATTATACCTGCTTCCTTAAACTTTTCCCTGTATGCCCACTGCCATTTGTATTCAAACTTTGGTGTATCGGGCGGCTCATAATTTGCAGTGTCAAGGTAATGAACACCTGTTGCAAGGCACGCATCCATAATAGCCAAATCTTGATAAGGCAAAGCTACATTTATAACAATGTCAGGTTTAAAGCTATTGATAAGATCAATAACCTGATTTGAATCATCTGCATTTACTCTAGCAGTATGAATTTTTGTTTTGCTTCCTGCCAATTTATTTTTTATAGCGTCACATTTTTCAATCGTTCTGCTTGCCAAGCAAATTTCTTCAAAAATCTCCGGATGCTGACAACATTTATGCACTACAACGTTGGAAACTCCTCCAGCACCGATAATTAATGCTTTTCCCATTATAAGCCCTCCAACTTCTATTAAATTAATAAGAATGATTATACATAAAAACTTACAAGTAATCAAGAAAAATGACAAAAAATTAACCCTAAAATATTGTAACACATTATTACAAATTTCATATTTATGATATTAGTGCTTATTAAATATGGGAGATGAATTTTATAAATGAGAAGATACAATTCCGGTTCAATATATATGAATTATCTTGATAGATACAGATTAAAGAATGGAGCAGATAAGCTAAAAATCCATTTCAATAATTTGTATTCAAAAAATAAGAATTATGCATTAATGCTGCTTAATTCATCAACCTTAAAGTTTCCAAGCCTTTTTGTTTTAAAAGATGAGATTAAACGTTTAGGTATTTATAATAATTTAAGTACACGAAACAAATCTGCACTTGATATTACAGATAAAATATTTAATAACGACATAAGTCTTATATATGAAAAGAATAACCGTGATATTTTAAGCTGGATACTAAATACAGGTTATACAGTGGATGGTTTGAACCAACGCTATGATGAACTGCTTGATAAAACAGCTATACTTTTAGTCAAAGTACATAATGATACCAATTGCCTAGATGCATTAGAAAACTTAATTTTCTCAAGGCACAGAAAAGGAGCGTATATATACGACATTGTTTGGGCATTTCTAGAATCGAAAAATCCCAAATGCATTGATATGTTGGCCAAACGGCTCCTTTCAAATAACGAAAAAGATATACAGCTTTCAAAAAAGCTTTTGGATTTCGTACCATGTATCAACTCGGAAAACATTCGTAGTAAAACTGAACTATATCATAACGCAACCAAATGGATTAAAGATAATTTAAATTTTATATACTACCATGGTGAGCACTTTCACCAGACCCCAAGCCCATGCACATTCCGTTTGTCATTGGAAAACAAATACTTACAAAACACGACACATTTAAAGTCTAATGATAATAAGAGATCGTACACCGATTGGGAAGTTGCTGCAATTGACAATTTTAGAAAGTTAGATTCCGATAGTCAGAAGCTTCTTTCAGATTATTCTCATTATTTACATAAACATAACAGTAATAAGTGGAAAAGCTGGATAGAAAAGAGCATATCGGAACAACTCTCAATTGCAAAATCCGGTACTATTTAAGAATATAATAAAGGTAAGTGATTTGAATGATTAGTATAAATTCCCAGATTATTGCCCCGAATGTATTAATTCAAAAGTACTCATTAAACTCCACAGAACAAAAAATTCTTAATATATTATCAGAAAGCGATCATACATACAGATATGCTTCAGAAGATCAGCTTTTATTTGAGCTGCGTCTTAGAAACAGCATTGTAAATGCTTCTATAGCACTATATAAAAGCAATTTTTCCTTTAAAGTGTTTAGGCACTCGGTATGTAATACCGATTTTTGGCGTAGGACAAATGATGGCGGTTTTTTATTAAAAAACGGCGTAAAACCGTCAGATGCTATAAATGATATTTATATAAACAGCTCCCTCTATGGAACAGAATGTGCAACAGCCATGGTAATAGTATACTATAAGGCTTTAGTGGATGTTCTTCCCGAAAAAGTATTCAATAAGCTGTTTCCCCAAATCTACCTTATGAACTGGCAGCATCTTGACAGGAACATCGGTATAATGGATTATCAAAATGTTTATGACTATTTGCCCGGTGACGGCAGATACTTTAAAAATCCTGATGTAAATCCATTAACACCGGAATGGCAAGGTGAAAATGTTTTCGACCTCGGTAACGGAATTTATTACGGTCATGGCATCGGAATCGGAAGGGCAAATAATTTTATTCAAGCACTTAATGAAAACAGAATCCCAGGATCGACAAAATCCGCATATTTAATGAGTTCAGCAAAAAGGCCAAACTTTAAACACTTGGCAAATTTGGCACAACAATTGGAGTGATTATGTCAATTTAATAATTTAATATATCCTTTCCCGTAATGCAACAAACTTTGCAACTCCATCGGAATTATTGCACTCAATAACCCCTGTAGCCAGTTTTTTAAGTTCCTCTACCGCATTGTCCACCGCATAAAACTGGTTACAGGCTTTTATCATTGGAATGTCATTATAGTTGTCACCAAAGCCTATCACTTCATCAAAATCATATTTTCTTCTGATATACTCCACTGCATTATGCTTTGACGCGTTACTGCTGTATATCTCCAGCAAATATAAATCTTTCGAGTATACATCCTTATAAAAGGATAATTCTATTCCAGACAAATCTTTCAGCTGGTCATGAACAATTTGAAGCCTATCATATTTATCCAAAAGCGTAAAATATATAATCTTGTCCCTTCCATTTATTCTGTCGGTAAGACTTCCCACCCTTTCAAATGATTTGTTGTATTTCTTAATGCGTTCATCAACAAACTCCTGTAAAACTTTTGATGTTAAACTTTCATAGTAAGTATTGAGCTTGTTTTCCGATATTGTATACATTAATCCGTCTATTCCGCAGCTTCTAAGAATACAAACTATTTTTTTGGTAGTGTTATCATCTAGTGCCTCTATATTTTCGTACTCACATGTTTGAGTATTGTATATAACTACTCCATTCATCAGAGCAATAGGAACATTTAGCTTTACTCCATCTAAAATTTTCATTGCAGTAGCCTCTGTCCTTGCAGAAGCAATGGAAAAATACCCGCCCTTTGATATAAGGGTGTTAATAATATTCTTTGAATAGCTGCTTATTTCTTTATTGCTATTTAGAAGAGTTCCATCCAAATCGGAAATGTATAGTCTCATTATTCACCTCAAAAAAAAACAAGTTCAGTTTAATTCGTTCTTTAGTATTATACCAGTAATTGAGGTAAAATCAATTGGGAATGACTAAATGCTAATTTTATGGTATGAAAAAACACCTGTTACTTTGTCCCGATTGCTGTAATCAAAGAGAATTGCAATTTCGGCAGGTGGCAATGCATTATCTGTCATATCAAACAAAAAATGCTCAATATGTATATGTTTAAATATGTTTTTAGGCAGCATGCCTTCAAAATGAGACAAGTAATTCTTAATATTCTCATCCTTCTTTAAAAATGCAAATATACGGTCATTATTTATATATCTTAAGCGGTTTATTTCTTTAGGCAAGTTATTTGAGCTGTCTGTAGATAGAAAATCAAATCTTAAAAGCTCGTTGACCTGAAGCATATCAATGCTTTCTGTTGATGATAAATAGTTTACAAGTATTGTATAAAGCTCCCTGCCGGAAATCGACCTTTCATATAAGCCATTTTCCTTCCAATATAAAGAAAGATGGTCAAAAAATTCAAAAGGAGTTTTGCCGGTAGATTTAATCAAATACTCAAGTGTTCTCTGAAATTTCCCCGAGTTATAATACCTTTCTACAAGCTCCTCAATTTCCTTTAATTTTATTATTTCATCATATTTTAAAAACATGTTGCTTAAAATCTCATAGGGAGCCTTCTTCTTATAGACATATTGATAAATATCTGCTTCATTTCTTATCCTTGAGCCTTTTAATAGCTTAAGAAAGCCTAATTGCAACTGATGTGCCTTAAGAGCAAATACTTTATTGAAAGAATTCTTGAAAGAATCATATCCTTCCATTGGAAGGCCTGCTATGAGATCCACATGTATATGTATATTTTTAAAATCCATGAGCTTTTTAATATTATAAAAAAGCTTCTCCAAATCAGTCTTTCTTGAAATAGCATCAAGAGCTTTAAGATTAACCGTTTGAATTCCAATTTCAAATTGAATTAATCCCTTTGGTGCGTTTTTTAAAATGTTAAGTGTATTTTCATCAAACAAATCACCGGCAACTTCAAAATGGAAGTTGGTATCACCCGCATTTTCTATGACAAATTCAAGTATTTCATTGGCCCTTTTTTTATTGCAATTAAAAGTCCTGTCAACAAATTTTACCTGCTTGACATTCCTTTCAATAAATTTAAGTATATCACTTTTGACCCTGTCAATATTAAAATAGCGGACACCATCAAATGTTGACGAAATGCAATATGAACATGAAAAAGGGCATCCTCTTGAGGATTCATAATATAGAATCCTGTTGGGTCCTATACTGTTTAACATTTCATCGGAGTACGGGGACGGTATGCTTTGCAGGTCATGTATCAAATTGTACGCATTATCATAAAATACATCCCCTTCTTTTCGGAATGCTAATCCCTTGATATTCTCTAATCCATTTTCATTTTTTCCAAGAAAAATATGCTTTAGAAGAAGCGGAAATGCTTCTTCTCCTTCACCGGCAATAATATAATCCACATCATGAATTTCATCCATTATTTCCACCGGATTATATGATACTTCGGGCCCCCCAAGAATTATTTTAATTTGAGGCTTAAGTGACTTTAAATCGGCAATAATATCTTTTATATATTCATAGTTCCAGATATAACACGAAAATGCCACAATATCGGCATTTTCACTATAAATAGATGATAAAACATTATCTTTCTGGTCGTTTATTGTATACTCAAGCACCTTTATTTCACCTGCATCATCACCACATACCGATTTTAGGTAGTGTACGGCAAGGGAAGAATGGATAAATTTTGAATTAACCGCTATAATTAAAGTCTTCATACCAATACCTCTAAAAATAATCCGTTAGGTAATTATAGCAGTATTGGTATCCATTTTCAAGGCATTACTTTTATTATAAGATCCAGTAATGCTGTGATTATTGGCAGAGCTAAGAATATTATGGCCACCTTGCCTGCCAGCTCTATTTTAGAGGCTATGGCACTTTCACCCGCATCCTTGCAAATTTCAGCACCAAACTCAACAATATAAGCTATACCGATAATTTTGAGCAGTGTCGATAAATAAGCTGTATCAACTCCTGCTTTATCGGCAATGTTATTTAAAATTTCAACTATATTTGAAAGCTTTCCTGCAACAACAATAAATATGACAACTCCTGTTATTATACTTATAAGCATTGCAATCTCAGGCCTTAAGGACTTCAGTAATACAATAAACACTGTGGCGATTATCCCCAACCCTACAATCTGAATTATTTCCATCAGTATCATCAACCTTTTAACATATGTATTTATGGATATCTTTGAGTCCTAAAAGTTAAAGATCGTCTTGACTGTATCAAATAGTCCTGCTATTTCTTTAACAATCATGAGCAATACCACAATAAGTCCTGCTAGCGTTGTCATCATTGCCTGCTCTTCTCTTCCCGATTTATTCAATACCGCATTCAATACCGACACTAGAATACCAATTGCAGCAATTCTGAAAATCAAATCAATTCCCATACAAACTCCTTCCCTGAGGACTACCTTTTATATTACTAAATAAGAATAATGACTATCGCAAGACCACCAAGAACCCCCAAATTCATATACATGGTCTTGTTTTTCTCTTTTTCCTCTTCTGCTTTTTCTTCCTGCATTTTAAGCTGTGTGAGTGTAAGTCTTATATTGCTTATTTGTCCTTCTAGATCCGATGCACCCAGCATTTTGCCGAAAGATAGCACAATAGCCTCATCTTCTTTTTTCAAAGCCGTTTTCTTAATATTTTCTTTTACTGCCATTTCCCAAGCCTCAGATGCATTGATACCGTTTTTGTGCATCAATATTTCTGCTGCTTGACTAAAGAAAAGCCTGATATTGCTTTCATAATAGCCTGACAGTTTTATAAATGCCTCTGTCACTGTGCTGGATAAAAAGCTTATTTCGTTCTCGAACATTTGAAGCAGTCTCTGAAGCTCTCGCAGTTCCCTCGGCCTTCTTGCGCATTCTTTTGAAAAGTATACACCTAAAAAGCTGGATGCAGCCATTATCAACAAACTTCCAATCAATTTAAGAAGCATCCTGCTGCACTCCTTTCATTGTAATGCCGTCTATTACCTCCTTTAGGGTACCGGGTCCCTGAGAGTTATCAAGCACTATATATCTTTCGAAGGCTTTTTGCTCTATTAACCCCAAAACCTCTTTCCTGGTCTTTAGTTCGGATATGTTATACCCATGGGCAGATGCAATTATCCTTGTTCCCGCATTAATAACCTGCATTACAGCCTCCATGTCCCCACTATTTCCGATCTCATCGGTTATAATGACCTTTGGAGACATTGATCTTAGCATCATAGTCATACCAATAGCCTTAGGACATCCATCAAGCACATCGGTCCTAATACCGACATCATTTTGTGCTATACCTTTATGGCAGGAAGCAATTTCAGACCGTTCATCCACAATACCAACCTTAATGCCGTTAAAGCTCATGCTTTTTATACCATTGCTAATGTTTCTTGCTATATCACGGAGCATTGTAGTTTTTCCGCACTGAGGAGGAGATACAATGAGAGTGCTGTAAATATCATTTTTATTTTTTACTATATATTTCATAATCTTTTTTGAGCATCCCCTAACCTCCTTGGACACCCTGATGTTAAGTGCAGACATATCCTTGATATTCTTTACTATTCCGCCTTCAACAACCACTCTGCCGGCTATGCCAACCCTATGCCCTCCTTTTAATGTAATAAATCCATTCCTAATATCTTCCAAAAACGCATAAATGGAATTTTGACTCATCAGTTCAAATGCTTTTATAATTTCATGCTGGAAAACCACTTTTTCGTTTGTACAATTTTTTTCAAGTCTACCCCTTTGATTTACAAACCAACTACCGCTACAGCTTTCCAGCATTAATGGTTTACCTGCCCTCAGCCTTATCTCTTCTATTGTTTCCAATTCTTTAGGATCAATTTTCAATAAAATATTCTTTAGCTCTAAAGGTAAAAAATTAAATATTTCTTCCTTGAGCATATTATAGAATGATATTTCATTTTTCACTTCTTCATCTTCGGTAACCAAAACTTAAGTTCCTCCTTTGTGTAAATTTTAGTGTATTTACTTATAAATATTAATATTTGTCCAATTTTATGACAAAAAAAAGGGGCTGTTGCAAAACTAAATTAGTTTTGTATCAGCCCCTTTTTTATTCAT